>NZ_JBRKIS010000038.1:0-41975 GCF_052983315.1 Sinomicrobium endophyticum | reverse complement strand
CCACCAGGAACAACTCCGGGTTAGGAATAGTGTTCTGGAAGGCGCAAGGGAGCTTCGTAAGGGCCATCCTCGGCTGGGTTGTAGGAAGCTCTATGCGGAGCTCAAGCCTACCGGGATGGGTCGGGACAAGACCGAGGCCTTATTGCTGAGTCATGGCTTTAGGTTAAAGCGCAAGCGCAACCGTTACCGTACCACTTATGGGGGGAAGCATTGGTATCCTAATCGGATCACTGATTTACAACTAACCGGGATCAACCAGCTTTGGGTGAGTGATATTACCTATATCGCTGTATCGGCTAAGAAGCCTTATTACCTGACCTTGATCCTGGATGTGTACAGTAGGAAAATCAAAGGCTGGAGTTTGTCAGCCACCCTGACCGCAGAGGATACTATAGTTGTAGCTTATAGGGAAGCCCTGGCCACGACTGCTAAAACCGAACGGAAACAACTCATATTTCATTCGGATAAAGGCAGCCAATACGTTTATAAGCGATTAGCTGAGTTACATACAGAAAATCAGGTACAGCCTAGCATGGGCGGTAAAGCCTGGGAGAATGCTCATGCAGAATCTTTAAACGGCATATTAAAAAATGAATATATCGATTTTGACCACTCCCATATCAGTTTAAAACAAGGGAGAATATTGATAAAAAAAATCGTAGAAAAGTACAATTATCAACGTCCACATGGTTCACTAAAAAATATGAAACCTGTAGAATTTGAAACCTTTGTTCAGGGGTTAACCCCTGAACAAAAACCGAGATTTAAGATTAATTATTAACCAGAAAAAAGGCAACCATATTCAGGCATGCCCAATGCCCAAACTTGGAACCTGTAACCTGTAACCATTAAACGTTTCAATTATAGTTTTTTTAATGCGTTTGCCCTGGAAGTGAGATGGATTTGATAACGTAGTGTAAATAACCAAGAACTCCCGAAGACCAAGGCCTTCGGGAGTTAAAATACAATGTTAATGTATGCTTTTAGAACTGATAACGGATACCAAGGGCGATATCCAGATCCAGTCCGTCCCTGTAGTTATCCGTGAAACCCAGTTCCGGCCTGAAATCCAGGGATAAAATAAGTGGAATGTTGAAATTATATTCAATACCTACATCACCTGCCACGAAAAAGAAAGCACCGCTGTCATCAATATCTTTATTATCGTAGCTACCCAGACCACCACCGGCACCTGCATACCAGTTAAAATTACCTTCCAGGCTCCATACCCACTGGTACAAACCGGTAAGCTTAAAGGCATCCACATGGTCGGAGTCTCTCCAGCCCAGGTCGAGTTCCAGGCGGTTGTTGGACCCTAAAGCCCTTTGGTAAGAGATTTCCGCACCAAAACCTTTACTGTCTCCCAAACGAAGTCCAAGAGCATTGGGAGCGATCTCCTGTGCCTGGGATGTTGCCATAACCCCTACGAATAAAACGGCTAAAAAAACAAAATTTTTCATAACAGATATTATTAATTTAACAAAAATTATAGTTCAAGTTAGGGAATTTTTTTGATATTTCTACATCCAAATCCAATTGTTTTTTGCGAAATATATTGCAAAAACGGAAAGATTTACTCCAAAACGAATTTTAGAACTGGAACCGGATACCCAGGGCAATGTCCAGATCAAGGTCGTCCCTGTAATAATCGTTAAAACCCAGTTCGGGACGCATATCCAGGGAGATAACAAGGGGAATATCGAAATTATATTCCAGGCCTATGTCTCCCGCTAAAAACAAAAAAGTCCCGCTTTTATCCAGTCTGTCATTGTCGTAGCTACCCAATCCGCCGCCGGCACCTGCAAACCAGTTAAAGTTACCATCGAGTCTCCAGACCCATTGGTGCAGTGCGGTAAGTTTAACGGCGTCAACGTAACGGGAATTGCGCCACCCGAGATCGAGTTCCAGGCGGGTATTGCTTTTTAACAATCTTTGGTACGATACTTCCGCGCCAAATCCGTCACTGTCACCAATACGTAATCCGAGGGCATTAGGAGCTATCCGCTGCGCATGAGACACGGAAGCTACTCCGAGTACTACAAGTAAGAGCAAGAATGTTTTTCTCATATAGTTCAATTTAACTTTGTTTAATGCCATTACAACGCTATTTTTACACAAATCTTATTAGGATCATGTTAAAACCGGCAGATTTACAGCTCGAAGGCGAGATACGATATGATGATTTATATCGAAATATCTATGCCACAGATGCTTCCGTATACCGGAAACTTCCTCTTGCAGTAGCATACCCCAGGACCAAAGAAGATATAAAAAAACTCATAGCACATGCTGCGGAGAACAACTTGTCACTCATTCCCAGGACAGCCGGGACTTCCCTGGCAGGGCAATGTGTAGGAGAGGGGATTGTAGTAGATGTATCCCGCCACTTTACCAAAATATTCCACGTTGACAAAGAAAAGAAAACAGTAGATGTGGAACCCGGGGTCATAAGGGATGAACTAAACGAGTATCTGCATTTGTACGATCTTTTTTTCGGACCGAATACATCGACATCCAACCGTTGTATGATCGGCGGAATGGTAGGTAATAACTCCAGCGGAACGACTTCCATTCAATACGGAGTAACCCGGGATAAAGTACTGGAAATAGAAGCTGTTTTGTCTGACGGATCGGAAGTGATCTTTAAGTCTCTAACGGAAAATGAGTTTAAAGAAAAACTTGAATTAAACACCTTAGAAGGACATCTATATAGAAATTTACATGAAAAATTACTACCTGAAAGAGTAAGAGAACGTATCCGCGATGCTTATCCGAAACCTGAAATTCACAGGAGAAATAACGGATATGCCATAGATGAGATTATAAAGCAGAAACCGTTTGAGCAGAAGGGGGAAAACCTTAACCTCTGTAAACTGATCTGTGGAAGTGAAGGCACCCTTGCTTTTATCACCCGGATCAAATTGCAGCTGGAAAACCTTCCTCCGAAGCACAGTGTTATGGTGGCGGCACATTTTGACAGTATTGAAAGCTGTCTTAATGCTGTTGTACCGGTAATGCAACACAACCTGTTTACCTGTGAAATGATGGATAAGGTAATACTGGACTGCACCAAAAACAATAAAAGCCAGATGGCTAATCGCTTTTTTATAGAAGGAGACCCCATGGCTATTTTAATGCTGGAACTCAGGTCGGATGACGAAGCGGTGTTGGAGGAGAGAAAGAACAGTCTGCTGGAAGCACTCGTAAAAAGCAGCCAAAGCTATGCGTATCCGGTATTGTATGGCGATGACATTCAGAAAGCACTGGAACTGCGGAAAGCCGGGCTGGGACTGTTAGGTAACATTGTAGGAGATAAAAAGGCTGTGGCCTGTATAGAAGACACTGCAGTAGCCCTGGATGATCTTGCTCCTTACATAGCGGAGTTTTCCGCCCTGATGAAGAAATACAACCAGGGAGCGGTTTATTATGCCCATGCCGGGGCGGGAGAACTACATCTAAGGCCGATACTTAACCTGAAAGCCACGGAAGATGTGGCCATGTTTCGCCGTATAACCACAGATGTAGCAAAACTGGTTAAGAAGTATAAAGGTTCCCTGAGCGGAGAACATGGAGACGGGATTGTACGTTCGGAGTTTGTAAAACAGATGCTTGGGGAGGAAAATTACCGGTTACTGACGGAAATAAAATCGGTTTTCGATCCTAAGAATATCTTTAACCCGGGAAAAATAGTGCATTCACCTCCCATGGATGAATCACTTCGTTATGAGCCGGACCGCGAAGAACCTGAAATTAACACTTTTCTCGATTTTTCCGGCTCGGAAGGAATATTGCGGGCTACGGAGCAATGCAACGGTAGTGGTGATTGCCGGAAAACCCATCTGTCTGCCGGGGCTATGTGCCCGAGTTACCACGCGACGAAAAACGAAAAGGACACTACCCGTGCCAGGGCAAATACCCTGCGGGAGTTTCTTACCCGGTCAGAAAAGGAAAACAGGTTCGACCATAAGGAAATCAAAGAAGTACTCGATCTCTGTTTAAGTTGCAAAGCCTGTAGCAGCGAATGTCCAAGCAATGTGGATGTGGCTACATTAAAGGCGGAATTCCTTTACCAGTATCAAAAGGAAAACGGAACCAGTTTCCGGGACAAGGCTTTTGCCTACAATACGCAGCTAAATAGTTTTGTATCTTTTTTTCCCTGGCTGGTCAATGAGGTATACCGAAATAAGATTACGGCAGGACTGCTTAAAAAAGGAATCGGTATTGCGCCGGAAAGGAGTTTTCCCCCGTTAAACCCTTTTAAAAAGTCACTCTCGGAACCGGGAAATACAGCTGACAATATTAAAGATAAAGTTGAAGTTGTTCTTTTTATCGATGAGTTTACCAGTTATTTAGACGGAGATATCGGAGGTGATGCAATAGATCTTTTGCAAGGTTTGGGATACCGTATCCGGGTTTATAAGGGAGATAGTGGCCGCACCTTTATTTCCAAGGGTTTTTTAAAGCAGGCAGCAAAGGCTGCGGACAGGAATATAGAAAAATTACGAGGGCTGGTTTCCGGAAATAGCCCGTTGATCGGGCTGGAACCTTCTGCAATTCTGTCGTTTCGGGATGAGTATATGAAACTTGCTACAGATAAGGAAGAAGCTGGCAGACTGGCCGGAAATTCATTTTTGATCGAGGAATTTCTCGCTGCTGAAATGCAAAAAGGAAATATAACCAAAAGACAGTTTACCGATGATTCCAGACAGGTGAAAATACACAGTCATTGCCATCAGAAAGCTTTATCCGATCAGAAGGTCACATTCGATATTCTCAACCTGCCCGAAAATTATAACGTACGCATCATAAACAGCGGTTGTTGCGGAATGGCGGGTTCTTTCGGTTATGAAAAAGAACACTACGAAGTGAGCATGAAAGTAGGGGGGCTTCGATTGTTCCCGGCTATACGCGGTACGGAAGCAGACACCATCATCGCAGCGAATGGCACCAGTTGCAGACACCAGATACTGGACGGAACAGGCAGAAAAGCAAAACACCCGGTTACCATACTGAAAGAAGCTTTGAGGAAATAATGGAAATAAGATATGGAGAAGAATCAAATATCCCGTGGTAAACCTTCAAGTGTCGGGAAACTATAAAAATATTTCGATGCCATACGAATTATCGGGACGGAACATTTCATATCTCATGTAGTGAGTAGAATTTCTTTGGGTATGGAAATAGTTTTGATTTCGGAAGTGTTTGTTCCGGTTGCTGCATGACACACATAATCCGATGTAATGGACAATTTTTTCAAAAACCATATTTTGTTCCGGAACCGGGCCGGGTTACCGGAACAGTCCAGTTTTTTCATAGTATCGGTAATACCGCTTGCGGCTGCTTTCAGAACTGCTTCTTTCCTGGTCCAAATCTCGTAAAATGCCTGTTTTTGATTGTCCGCTTTAATGATATAATCTTTCTCACCGGGATGAAGAGGCCAGGAAAGTATGTCTGTGTCCATGTCTTCCGTAAATTCAATATCCAGGCCTACCGGCTCTGTTCTCCCAAGAAATAAAGCAACACACTGACGGGAATAGGTGAAGTTAAAAGTATCCCAGTCTTCAATATAGGGTTTCCCGTACGTGGTATGTTTCATCCGGTTCATCAGTTCCGGAGGATTTCCCGAATGCAGTATGGCTTTTTTCAGCAGTAAGTATGCAGCTACTCTTTTGGCTTTATCCGGGTCGAACCGGAAGGCATCTGTCCTGGCTTTAAAATACGGATTTTCAACCGGGATGTCCAGGTATTCTTTAAGATTGTCCTTGTCGAGCAGATGAAACCAAACTTTCACGGGGCAGGGCTTTGGTTAATTCTATCCGTAAAATTACGGTTTATTTCCTTAAAAGTATAAAGTTAGAGGTAGTATAAAGAGAGCCGGAAAACCTTTGAAACGAATCAGGTTTTCCGGCTCTTTCCTAAGGTAATTTATCTGGCATCCAGGAGGAAACTTTTTAGTTCGTCATAAGAACTTATATTCTGTTTCACTTTTTCTTTGCCCATTACGGCTTGAATCTGTTCTGGGATACCTACGTTCACTCCCAGTGTTTCCTCCACTATATCCAGGAATTTTACCGGGTGTGCGGTTTCCAGGAATATCCCGGTTTTTCCGGGGTTTTTGTCGAGATATTCTTTAAGTCCCAGGTAACCTACAGCACCGTGCGGATCAGCTATATAACCGGTTTCCTTGTAGATCGCGGCCATGGTATTGCGAGTAGCTTCATCCGTAAAACTGTAAGATGAAAATTTGGCTTTTAATACTTCGATATCATTATCAAAAAGCTGTTGTATACGTACGAAATTGCTTGGATTTCCTACGTCCATGGCATTAGATATCGTCTGTTTGGACGGTTTTGGAGCATACACACCGCTTTTCAGGTATTGTGGTACCGTATCGTTGATATTGGTAGCGGCTACAAAATGGCTAACAGGAAGCCCCAGTTTATTAGCCATAATACCTGCGCAAATATTACCGAAGTTTCCGCTCGGCACGGCGAATACGACGTCTTTATTCTTGTTTTTCAGTTGTTTGCAAGCGAAAAAGAAATAGAACATTTGTGGTAACCAGCGGGCAACATTAATGGAATTGGCTGAAGTTAGGTTCTTTTCTTTTAAGGTTTCATCCAGGAAAGCCGTTTTAACCATATCCTGGCAATCGTCAAAAGTACCTTTTACTTCCAGCGCGGTTATATTCTGCCCAAGGGTTGTAAGCTGTCTTTCCTGTATATCACTCACCTTTCCGGAAGGGTAGAGGATAACGACTTCTACACCTTCTACACCGAGGAAACCGTTTGCCACTGCACCCCCGGTATCTCCGGAGGTAGCCACAAGAACGGTAACTTTCCCGGAATCCTGTTTTCTGTCCCGGTTAAAATACCCGAGACACCTGGCCATAAACCGGGCCCCGACATCTTTGAATGCCATGGTAGGTCCGTGAAAAAGTTCGAGGGAAAAAACATCTTCCTCTACTTTTTCCAGGGGAAAATCAAAAGACAAAGTATCTTCTATGATGTTGCGAAGTTCTTCTTCCGGTATTTCGTTCCCCACGAATTGTTTTATGGCCCGAAAGGCGATTTCCGCATCCGGAAGGTTTTCGAGGTCGTTTAGGAAATCAGGTTCCAGCGGATGTGCCGATTCGGGAAAATACAATCCTTTATCCGGAGCAAGCCCCCTTATTACGGCATCTTTGAAAGTTGCCTTTTCACTTTTGCGGTTTAAGCTGTAATAGTTCATTATTTTTTACAAGTTGAGATGGTTCAGTATAAATTTGACACGGTCCTCCACGTTGATTTTCGGGAGTTCCACTATTTCATAATTCAGGCCGGTATATGTTTCGCGCATAACTTCATAAGTCCTCAGGGCTTCTTCAAAATCCTGTTTTCTCTCTCCGTCGGTCCGGTATATTTCTTCCCATGCCGGGAAAAGAAATACTTTGCTATGGTAACGATACCTGTGTATTTCATTTTTCATTTCTTCGGATACCGGAATATTTTCCAGGTAAGAATACGCGAGAGAATCCGGGATACCACGATCAAACAGAAGGATGCCGGTGGTTTTTCTTTCCACGGCATCCCGGTAAGAATCTATGGAATACCGTAACATCATATCCCGGTATTTTTCTTTATTTTTCCAGGGTAAAGCATCTCCTTTATTATCCATTTGTTCCCGGATGATCTCTCTTGCCACTTCCGGAACGTATTCCAGTCCTGATCGGGATAAAGCCTTCAGCGTAGTGGTCTTTCCTACGCCGGGGCCCCCGGTAAAAACATAAAACCCTTTTTCTTCCTGTGTATCCTTATGGAGCATTTTTAAAGGCGCTTTTTCAGGAAAGAATCCGCATTCCTTCCACGTTGATACCGGACACATGCACGTCAAAATCCACACCTGCATCGGCGTATATTCCGGCCATGGCTTCCGCTACTTTTGCCGCAGTGCCCTGTCCTTTGCTCAATGCAAAAATAGAGGGGCCGGACCCGGAAATCCCCCCTCCGAGAGCACCTGCGTCTAAAGCAGCCTGTTTCACCTGGTCGAATTTAGGAATGAGCAAGCTGCGCAGCGGTTCAATGATAACGTCGTTAAGAGACCTGGAAATTAATTCGTAATCTTCCGTGTACAGTCCGCTAACAAGACCTCCGAGATTTCCCCATTGTTGTATGGCTTTTTTTAATGGTACCGAATGTTTCAGCACGGAACGGGCGTCTGCTGTTTTTACTTCGATCTGCGGATGTATGACAGAAGCAAAAAGTTCTCCGGGAGTATGCAGTTTTATAACATCCAGGGGCTCGTAGCTGCGTACCAGGGAAAAACCACCGAGAAGGGCAGGGGCCACATTATCGGCATGCAGCGCACCGCTGGCCAGTTTTTCTCCTTCCATGGCAAAAGGAATGAGTTCTGCTGCGGAAAAAGGTTCTCCGAGAAGTTTGTTTATGCCGAATACGGCACCTGCGGCACTTGCTGCACTACTTCCAATGCCGCTTCCGGGTTTTATATTTTTATATATCTCTATTTCAAACCCTTGCGAACTCCCGAGCGCTTTAAGCATGGCCAGCGCGGATACACCTGCCACGTTTCTTTCCGTTTGGAGGGGAAGTTCCTGGCCCTCGACTTTGGTAATGGACACCTTACCGGCTTCCGTTTTCCGGACCACCATTTCGTCTCCAACCGTATCCAGGCATAATCCCAGTACGTCAAATCCGCAGGTGACATTGGCTATTGTTGCCGGGCAAAAAAATCGTATTTCGTTCATTTTATTGTTTTTTGAAACGACAAAAGATACCTGTAAACCAAAAACACCTTTTTTTTCGGTAAAACAGGCATCTCCTACTTTATTTACGGATTACATATTACCGGCCCTTATGATATCGGCGAAAATACCCGACGCGGTAACATCTGCCCCGGCTCCGGCTCCTTTTACAAGCAGGGGTTGTTCGTTATACCTCTCCGTAAAAAACAGTACAATGTTGTCTTTTCCTTCCAGGTTGTAGAAAGGATGGTCTTTGGGTATGTGCTGAAGTCCGACTTTAGCTTTGCCGTCTTCGAATTGTGCTACATATTTCAGCCTGCATCCTTCAGAAGCTGCGTTGGTGTATATTTTTTCAAAGTGCGACTTGTGATCTACCAGGGATTTGTAAAAATCATCCACCGAAACCGTATCCAGGCTTTCCTGTGGCAGGAAAGATTCGTTTTCAATATCGGCGATCTCCAGTGCATAACCACTTTCCCGGGCCAGGATGAGTATTTTTCGCATGACGTCAATACCGCTCAGGTCTATTTTAGGGTCCGGTTCGGTATAGCCTTCTGCCTGCGCCTGTTTTACGACCTCGCTAAAAGAACTTTTGTCATCGAAATTGTTGAATACAAAATTAAGGCTTCCGGAAAGCACAGCTTGTATTTTATTTACTTTATCTCCTGAAGCTACCAGGTTTTTGAGTGTATCGATAATAGGTAACCCGGCTCCCACATTGGTTTCAAAAAGGAAAGGCGCGTTGTACTTCCTGGAAAGGTCTTTCAGTAGGGAATAGTGTTCAAAATCGGAAGAACAGGCTATTTTGTTACAGGTTACTACTGCTATACTGTTTTTCAGGTAATTCGCATAAGTTTCGGCTACGATATCGCTGGCCGTATTATCTACGAATATACTGTTCCTGAGATTGAGTTCTTTTACCTTTTCAAAGAATTTTCCCATACCGGCAGTTTCTCCGTTTTCCAGGGCTTCTTTCCAGTTTTTCAGGTCTATCCCGTTGTCGTCAAAATACATTTTCCGGGAATTGGATAGGGCTACAACTCTTACGTTAAGCCGGAGCTTCTCCTTGAGGTATTTTTTTTGCCTGTCTATCTGGTTCAGGAATTTTTCACCCACATTTCCTACACCCATTACAAAGATGTTGAGCTGTTTCACGTTGTCTTCAAAGAAACGCTCGTGTAAGGTATTCAGGGCTTTTTTTACATCGGATTTGTGAATTACGGTAGAAATATTCCGTTCGGAAGCTCCCTGCGCTATGGCCCGGATGTTCACATTGTTCTGTCCGAGGGCACTGAACATTTTACCGCTGAGTCCCTGGTGACTTTTCATATTATCGCCAACCAGGGCTACGATAGCCAGGTTGTCTTCTACGATTACCGGTTTTATTTTTTTAGCGGCTATTTCGTACTCAAAGGCTTCATTGACAGCCTTCTCCGCTTTTTGCATATCTTTTTCGGCGATACCGATGCATATGGAATGTTCGGAAGAGGCCTGGGTTATAAGAGCAACGTTGATATTGTGCAGGGAGAGCACTTCGAAAAATCGTTTGGAAATACCGGAAATCCCAACCATACCGCTACCTTCCAGGGAAAGCAGGGCCATATTATCTATGTGGCTGATCCCGCGGACGGGCCGTGAGGAACCATTGGTGTTTTTGCGTATCAAAGTGCCTTTTTTCTCCGGGTGAAAGGTGTTGCGTATATGAATCGGGATCCCTTTTAGGAGTACGGGCTGAATGGTTGGCGGATACAGTACTTTGGCCCCGAAATGCGACAACTCCATGGCTTCTTCATAAGAGATGTCGGGTATGGCAAAAGCCTGTTTTACCAGTTTCGGATTTGCGGTATACATACCGCTTACATCGGTCCATATTTCCAATACGGAAGCATGCACGGCACCGGCTATGATGGCCGCTGTATAATCCGATCCACCCCTTCCGAGTGTAGTGGAATTTCCATTAGTCGAAGAAGCGACAAATCCGGGGGCCACAATTATTTTATAAGTTACGGTACCAAAATAGGTTTCGCAAAGATGGTTGGTAGCGGTAAAGTCTACAGCAGCCTTTCCGTAATTTTCATCAGTTTTGATAAGGGTCCGGCTGTCTTTATGAATAGCATCCAACCCTTCCGAAACAAAGAATTCACCTATGATATAGGAGGAGAGGAGTTCACCGTATCCCAATATTCTGTCCAGTAATTTGGATGTGGTTTCACCGATCAGAAAAGCCCCCTCCAAAAGAGTTTCCAGAGTGTTGAGCTCCCTTTTAAGGGCGCTTAGAATTTTACTTTGTGAAGATACCGGAAGCAGTTCCCGGGCAGTATCCAGATGTCGCTTCTCTATTTCTTCTATTATTTGGGTATAGCCTTCGTTGCGCACGGCAGCCTGTTCGGCTGCTTCCAGAAGAAGATCGGTTACACCGCTGAAAGCAGATACTACAATAACCTGTTTGTCATCTTTAGCATTGCTTTCTACGATATTTTTTACCAATTTTATGCGTTCGGCACTGGCAACGGACGAACCTCCGAATTTTAAAACCTTCATGTGTGAAAAATCTTGAGTTGATTATAAATATTAAGAGTTTGAATGTTTGGTTCAAACAAAAGAGATGCGGATTATATGAAAGAATTATACCCCAAACGGGGTAATAATACCAGTTGTAATAATGCCAAAAGAAATCATCCCGGATATAGAAGTACATCCTTTGAAAGTAATGGGTGATATATTAAAAGCTTCTGACATTTATTGAAGTATTGACAGTTCAAATGTAGTACATTTGTCAAAAGGAGCAAACATATTTTCGATTTTTGCGAAATTATTAAAGAAAAAATAAAAACTCAATACAATGAATATTTTTTCCCTTGAACAAATACGTGAAGCTGACAGATTAACAATTTTAAACCAGAATATTAGCAGTGATGCACTGATGGAAAGGGCAGGGGAGCAGGTTTTTGAGTGGCTTCATGGCAGGTTACAGGGCAATCCGGTATGTATTCATGTTTTTTGCGGTATCGGGAACAATGGTGGTGATGGCCTTGTTATTGCCCGTCACCTGTTGGAGAATGAATACCGTGTAAAGGCATATGTTGTCGACTTCAGCAAAAAGAGGTCCCCGGATTTTCTGCTTAATCTCGACCGGATAAAAAACATGAAACACTGGCCGGAACATTTTAACGGGGATAAAGGGGAAGAACTGCCGGAAATTGGCCGTGAAGACATTGTAGTGGATGCCATTTTCGGAGTAGGGCTTAACCGTCCGCCTTCCGGATGGGTGGAGGAACTGATACGGCATATCAATGCCGCCGGTGCTTTTGTGCTTTCCGTAGATATGCCTTCCGGATTGTTTATGGATAAAGGGCAGGAAAGAGATGCTGCGGTTATTCAGGCTGCACACACTCTTACGTTTCAATCCCCGAAACTGGTGTTTTTCCTCCCGGGCACTGGTGTTTATACCCCTTCCTGGGAAGTCCTGGATATAGGTTTGGACAAAGAATACCTGCAAAGTGTAGAACCTGAAGCCGTGCTTATAGAAAAAAACGAAGCAGTTTCTCTCTATATACCCAGAAAGAAATTCTCGCATAAAGGTACTTACGGACATGCCTTGCTTATAGGTGGCAGTTATGGTAAAATAGGGGCCGTATATCTTTCTGCAAAGGCTTGCCTGACCTCCGGGGCCGGGCTGGTAACCACATATATGCCCCGCTGCGGGTATTCGGTACTTCAAACCACCTTGCCGGAAGGTATGGTGCTGACAGATGCCAATGAAGAGCATATTTCCACTATTGCATTTGACATAGAGCCGGAGGTTATAGGTATAGGTATGGGATTGGGGAAACATAGGGCTACGGTAGATGCCTTTAAAGCTTTTCTGAAGAAGAACACAACCCCTTTGGTGGTCGATGCCGATGCGCTCAATATATTATCTGAAAATTCGGGATTGTTACAATGGATACCTGCAAAATCCGTGTTTACCCCACATCCGAAGGAGTTGGAACGGCTAATAGGGCCGTGGAAGGATGATATGGAAAAACTGAAAAAAGGAAAGGCTTTTGCAAAAGAATACGATCTTGTCCTGGTTATGAAAGATGCGCATACAATTGTAGTTTATGATGAAAAGTTATATGTTAACAGTACGGGGAATCCCGGAATGGCCACCGGTGGAAGCGGGGATGCTTTGACAGGGATTATAACAGGTCTTATAAGCCAGGGATACACTACTGTTAATGCTGCCATATTCGGTGTTTACCTTCACGGAAAGGCCGGCGATATAGCTGTTTCCCATACGGGGTACGAAGCGCTTACGGCAAGCGGAATTATAGATTATACGGGGGATGCCTTCCTGGACCTTTTTGCTCGTCCGGAGAATCCACCGGCCGGACAGGAGACCAGGCAATAGAAAAGCAGGAGGAATCACGGTTTTTCTATTTTCGCCTTTCACGATAAATAATTAATAATAAAAACTTGGTTTTTTTGGTTTGAATGTGGAATTTTGACCGATTTTTCAACTTCTGCAGGAATGAGGGATACACACTATATATGTACGGACATACTGAATTTGGAACAGATACTGGATATTGTCCGGAACGAGAAGAAAATAGCGCTTTCGGAAGAGGGTAAACTCAATATTAAAAAATGCAGGACATATCTGGATGAAAAACTGAAAAACCAAAAAGACCCCATTTACGGTATTAATACGGGCTTCGGATCGTTATACAACATTAAAATTTCGGGAGAACACCTGAATAAATTACAGGAAAACCTGGTCATGTCTCATGCCTGCGGAACCGGGGAAAAGGTGCCTGCGGATATTGTGAAACTGATGCTGCTGCTCAAGGTGCAGTCCCTTTCTTACGGATATAGCGGAGTGCAGTTATCCACAGCGCAAAGACTCATAGATTTTTATAATAACGATATTATCCCCGTGGTGTACACGCAGGGGTCGCTAGGGGCTTCGGGAGACCTGGCACCTCTTGCGCACCTGGCATTGCCGTTGATAGGAAAAGGAGAAGTATATTATAAAGGGAAAATCATACCGGCGGATGAGATGATGGAATCTATGGCGTGGGAGCCTGTGCAGCTACGATCCAAAGAAGGCCTGGCCCTGCTGAACGGAACGCAGTTTATGAGCGCTTATGGCATATCTATGGTGATACGGTCGTATAAACTTTCGTACCTGGCAGACCTTATTGGAAGTGTTTCATTAGAGGCATATGACGGAAGAATAGAGCCTTTTGATGCATCTATTCATCTCATAAGACCACATCGCGGACAGGTAAAGACTGCGGAAAGGATATCCGGCTTCCTCGAAGGCAGTGAACTTATATCCAGGAAAAAGAAGCATGTACAGGATCCGTATTCGTTCCGCTGTATGCCCCAGGTACACGGGGCTACGAAAGATACGCTGAACTTTGTGCGGAAGACCTTTAAAACGGAGATTAATTCGGTTACGGACAATCCTAATATCTTTCTGGATGAAGATAAAATATTGTCGGGAGGGAATTTTCACGGACAAGCCCTGGCACTTGCCCTGGATTATCTGGCGATTGCCATGGCGGAACTGGGAAACATTTCGGAGCGAAGAACATATCAGCTTATTTCCGGATTGAGAGGGTTACCGGCTTTTCTGGTCAACGACCCCGGACTTAATTCCGGTTTAATGATACCGCAATATACGGCGGCAAGTATCGTGAGTCAGAATAAACAACTTGCCACACCGGCCAGTATAGACAGTATAGTGTCTTCCAACGGACAGGAAGACCATGTGAGTATGGGGGCTAATGCGGCTACCAAATGCTTAACGTTACTGGACAATGTAGAGCGTGTACTGGCTATAGAACTGCTCAATGCATCACAGGCAATGGTATTCCGTGAGCCGGCCAAGACATCCCCTCTCCTGGAAAAATTTCTGGGAACTTTCCGGCAGAAAGTGCCATTTATAGGCCAGGACAGGGTTTTACATAATGATATTGCAGCAGCCATTGACTTTTTAAAAGATTACAATATCGAAGAAGAAATGCTAGCTGATTAACAACAGGGCGGATTGAAATTTTACAAAGGTTATCTGGTGAGGTAATATCAGGAGCAGGGTTTTAATCTATAACTTCATATAATAACAAGATAATACCCGTACAAATACCAAAAAAAACTTACCTGTCCCAAAACTTTATAACGGGATTGAAATAACCAAAAATCCCACAACTTTTCAATTAGCTAACCGAGAGTAACCCCCGGAGGTTTTTACATTATCCTGTATCCAGTTTTTAGCGTTTTCCAGGTTGTAAAAATACCGGAACGGTTTTTTGCAGAACAATTCTTCTATTCTGGAACTGAGCCTTTGTGCAGAAGTACTGACAACTACGGAAATAGCTACCAGGTTTTTAATTTTCTCTATTTCCGGATAAGTGAAAGGATCAACAGAATAAGAGTATATTCTGTTTGAAATATATCCGAAAGGCCTGTCTTTAAAATTTTCGAGACAAAGCGAAATGAGTATCTTATTTTGTTCAGATACAATATGTGTTCCCTCGTTTATTTCCGAAATAACGAAATTCTCGTGAAATTCGAGATATCCAAAGTCCAGTTTTATTCTTTTTGGCATAATGAGCGGGTTGTTTCCCGGTTAAAAAAGCATATCAAAAAGTATAGGTTGTTTTGAAAGGATGGTACGAAAATAAACTGGCTTTGAGGGAAATAGAAAAAAATCAGATAAAATGCATATATTTTCGAAGAAAAAGCTTTTTGGCAAAGAAAAGTAAAGGTCTGTACGGATTTTCCTGGCAGGGTTAGGGATTCAGGAAAACCCGGATGAGGGTAGGATAAAAGAAGAGGGTGTCTAAAAAGTCTTGAACTTTGTGGTTAAAAACCTTTTTAGATACCCTCTTGAATTCTCTACTTATGCTCTGTCACGATCCATCAGGATGCCGCGAAGTTGTTATATGTTTTATTCTTTAGGATTGTATTTAAGATATTTTTCGATAGCTTTTATCATCATAGAAGCAATATCTTTTTCCGTAGCGGTCTCAATACCTTCGAGACCGGGAGAGGAATTTACTTCGAGAAGCAAAGGACCTTTGGACGAACGGATGATATCCACTCCGGCAACCTGAAGTCCCATGGCTTTTGCTGCTTTCACGGCGATTCTTTTTTCCTCTGAAGTCACTCTTATGATGGAAGCAGTGCCGCCGAGGTGCATATTGGCCCGGAATTCTCCCGGAGGAGCTTCTCTTTGCATAGCAGCCACAACTTTACCATCTATAACAAAGCAACGGATGTCTTTACCGTTTGCCTCTTTAATGAATTCCTGAACAAGGATGTTCGCATTAAGGCTTTTGAAGGCATTAATAACACTTTCAGCGGCTTTTTTGGTTTCCGCAAGAACAACCCCTTTGCCTTGCGTACCTTCTAATAGTTTAATGATAAGGGGAGAGCCGCCTACCATTTTAATAAGGTCGTTGGTGTCCAGCGGAGAGTTGGCAAACCCTGTGGTGGGGATATCAATACCATTGTTAAGGAGTAATTGCAGGGAAAATAGCTTGTCCCTGGACTGGCTTATGGCAGCGGCACTGTTCAGGCAAAATACTTTAAGAGATTCGAATTGCCTGGTTAGAGCACAACCATAAAAGGTCATGGCGGGACGAATACGCGGGATTACCGCATCCAGTTCATTGAGTATTTTTCCTCCCCTGTAATGAATTTCGGGAGTTTTAGCATCCAGTTTCATATAACATTGGCGAATATTAAAAAACTTGACGTCATGTCCCCTTCGTTCTCCTGCCTCAATAATTCTCCGGTTGCTGTAAAGATCGGGATTACTGGCCAGAACTCCTATTTTCAAGCCGTCCCGGCTTTCTATTTTCAATTTGTATTCACTTTCAACATCTTCGTCGGACAATGCTCCCAGTAAAAAACTGCTTTCGGGGTCTACGAGCATGCGACCCATCATAGCTTCCCTGCCAAGCAGCATCCGATATCCCATACTGTCCCTGTTGGTGAGGGTGAGTTCTATATCCCATGAAGAACCATTGAGGTGCAGGGCAGTCCGGATCACGTAACGGTTTTCCCGGGTCCCGGTAGAGCTTTTTACAACCCTTTTGTCAATAACGAGTGCTTCACAATGAATAAGCTTCTTGCCGTTATTCTGTATAGGGAAAACATCGAAGGTAATCCACGTTTCGTTATTTCGCAGAAAAGGGTTTATGTTAACTGCATGAAGCGCAGAAGTTTTTGCTCCGCTGTCTACACGTACTTTTATGGCAGGAATCTGAAGTTGAGGCAGGGCAACCCACTCTTCACTTCCAACGATGGTTTTGTTTTCTGTCATGGTATGTTTTTATGGAATAAAGATGCTTTTTTTCATCGCGGCAAATAAACTACAATATATCAAAATTATAAAAGAAAAAATTGTAAATCTATTGTTACCTTTTTTGTCGGATAACAAGTGCTTTTTTCCTGGTATTACAAAACTCTTTTATACACAAAAGCCGCACTTTAAACAGAAAGGTAAAGTACGGCTTTATGCTGTGATGATCGTTATACTAAGATTAACTGTTTGTAGGCTCTTCTGCTTTTTTGATAGCAATGGTAAGCTCTTCTTTATCCTTGTCCAGGTCCATAAATATACTGTCGCCTTCTGCCAGTTTGGAGGTGATAATCTCTTCGGCAAGAGTGTCTTCTATATATTTCTGGATAGCTCTTTTGAGCGGACGTGCACCGTATTGCTTGTCAAATCCTTTTTCGGCGATATAATCCTTGGCTTCATTACTTAGTTTAAGGTTGTAACCGAGGTCTTTGATCCGGATATACAGTCTTTCAAGTTCAATATCAATAATCTTATGGATGTCTTCTTTTTCCAGCGGATTGAAGACTACCACATCGTCTATACGGTTAAGGAACTCCGGAGCAAAAGCTTTTTTCAGGGCGTTTTCAATAACACTTTTCTGATATTCACCTTCCTGTGCTTGTTTGGCGGAGGTTCCGAATCCGACACCCTGACCAAAATCTTTAATCTGCCGGGCACCGATATTGGAAGTCATGATTATAATGGTATTTCTAAAATCCACTTTTCTTCCGAGACTGTCGGTCAGAAAACCGTCATCTAACACCTGAAGGAGCATGTTGAATACATCCGGGTGCGCTTTTTCCACCTCGTCTAGAAGGATTACCGCGTAAGGTTTTCTGCGTATTTTTTCCGTAAGTTGTCCGCCTTCTTCATATCCGACGTACCCGGGAGGTGCACCGATAAGCCTGGATATGGCGAATTTTTCCATGTATTCGCTCATATCAATTCGTACCAGTGAATCTTCGGAATCAAACAGTTCCCTGGCAAGCACTTTAGCCAGCTGGGTTTTTCCTACACCGGTCTGACCGAGGAAAATAAACGAACCTATGGGTTTGTTAGGATCCTTAAGCCCGGCGCGATTTCTCTGTATGGCTTTGACCACTTTGCCAACGGCTTCATCCTGTCCGATAACTTTACCTTTGATGAGTTCAGGGAGTTTTGCCAGTTTGCTGCTTTCCGCCTGGGCAATGCGGTTTACCGGTATACCACTCATCATAGACACTACGTCCGCCACATTGTCTTCGGAAACGGTTTCCCGGTGCAGTTTGCTCTCTTCCTCCCACTTTTCCTGAGCAGTAGCGAGATCTTTTTCCAGGCGTTTTTCATCGTCACGCAACTTGGCCGCCTCTTCGTATTTCTGTTTTTTTACCACCGAATTTTTCAGGACCCTGACATCTTCGAGCTGTTTTTCAAGCTCCAGTATCTGTTTGGGCACTTCCATATTGGTG
Organism: Sinomicrobium endophyticum; assembly: GCF_052983315.1. NCBI lineage: Bacteria > Pseudomonadati > Bacteroidota > Flavobacteriia > Flavobacteriales > Flavobacteriaceae > Sinomicrobium > Sinomicrobium endophyticum. The sequence goes on along the minus strand of NZ_JBRKIS010000038.1, from coordinate 23,452 downwards.
ATATGCACCCTGGACCCGGATTCGTCCAATGCATCTATGGCTTTGTCCGGCAGGTAACGGTCCGTCATATACCTGTTTGTAAGTTTTACACAGGCTTCAATAGCCTCTTCTGTATAATTTACATTGTGGTGTTCTTCGTATTTTTCTTTAATGTTATGCAGTATCTCAATGGTTTCCTCTACCGTAGTAGGTTCTACGATAACCTTCTGGAAACGTCGCTCCAAAGCTCCGTCTTTTTCAATATACTGTCGGTATTCGTCCAGGGTAGTGGCTCCTACACATTGAATTTCACCTCTTGCCAGGGCAGGCTTGAACATATTGGAAGCGTCCAGACTTCCGGTAGCTCCACCGGCGCCTACAATGGTATGGATCTCGTCGATAAAGAGAATGATGTCATCGTTCTTTTCCAGTTCGTTCATCACGGCTTTCATCCTTTCTTCGAACTGTCCGCGATATTTGGTTCCGGCTACGAGAGAGGCCAGGTCCAGGGTAACCACACGTTTATTGTATAGTATCCTGGAAACTTTTTTCTTAACGATCCTCAGGGCCAGACCTTCGGCAATGGCACTTTTACCGACACCGGGTTCTCCGACAAGTAGCGGATTGTTCTTCTTTCTCCTGCTGAGTATCTGCGATACCCTTTCTATCTCTTTTTCCCTTCCTACTACGGGGTCCAGCTTGCCTTCTTCCGCCATTTGCGTAAGGTCACGCCCGAAATTGTCCAGAACCGGGGTCTTGGATTTTTTGGTGGATTTACCGCCGGAAGGATTGTTAAAAGGATTGTCCCTTGAAGGTTCTTCTGCTGATCCCGGCTCATCCGAAAAGGATTCGGCAGAAGGCAGGTCTATGTATTCGTCTTCGCTTGCACTCATAAACTTGAATTGTTCTTTGACCCCGTCATAGTCTACTTTAAGTTTGTTCAGCAACTTGGTGGTAGGGTCGTTTTCGTTTCTCAGTATACAAAGCAAAAGGTGCGCTGTATTTATGGAAGAACTCTGAAAGAGCTTAGCTTCCAGGAATGTTGTTTTCAGGGCACGTTCCGCTTGTCTGGTGAGATGTAAGTTCTTTTTGTCATTAGCAACAAAAGCAGAGCCTGAGTTGGCCGGACTGAGTATTTCCACTTTTCTTCGCAGTGTATCCAGGTCCACATCCATTGCATTAAGTATGTTGATTGCTTTGCCGCTGCCGTCACGCAGCAGCCCAAGCATAAGATGTTCCGTGCCTATAAAGTCATGTCCGAGACGAAGCGCCTCTTCTTTGCTATAAGCAATAACATCTTTTACTCTCGGTGAAAAATTGTCATCCATAATTTTGTCTCCTTTCGAATATCCCCGGCATTTAATAAAAAAGGTATGGGTACGGGGAACAGGTTTAAAAATAAAAATCTACAACGATATTACAAAAACCATACCCTTTGAAGTGGAACGTACTGCTAATAGACGAAAAATCTATGAAAAACAAAAATTTTTAACGTTCATTTTATTAACGGTTTGCGGGAGACTGCTGCCGGGAGAGGATAGGGCATTGTGTATGTCTCCTTCTTTTTTATGCATCCTTTGAAGGAAAAAACGATCTTTCTGGGCTTTGTAAGTGCATTGTAATGTCCTGGAAAAAGTGGAAAAAGCGTTGGAGCCTTCATATATCGCGATGTCTTGCCAGGGGGCAAATATATTGGTTATCAATGAAAAAAAAAGGCCCTGAACTGTTTGTTGTTACTGTTGATAAAATACTTAAAAAAGCAAGGGGTTTTGCTCATGGGAAGTGGATAAAATCCGTATATTGGCTCGATTTGAAATTAAACCTGTATAATTAATTTTTTTAATATGGCAGAAGGAGAAAAGCTGATACCTATTAACATTGAAGATGAAATGAAGTCGGCTTACATCGATTATTCGATGTCGGTCATTGTGTCACGTGCCCTTCCGGATGTGAGGGACGGATTAAAGCCGGTACACAGGAGAGTTCTGTTCGGAATGTATGAACTGGGCGTAATGAGCAACCGGTCGTATAAAAAGTCGGCTAGGATAGTAGGAGAGGTTTTGGGTAAATATCACCCGCACGGGGACAGTTCGGTTTATGATGCCATGGTAAGGATGGCACAGGAATGGAGCCTTCGTTATATGATGGTGGACGGACAAGGTAACTTTGGTTCCGTAGATGGTGACCCACCTGCCGCGATGCGTTATACCGAGGCGAGAATGAGAAAGATCTCGGAAGACATGTTGGCAGATATAGACAAAGAGACAGTAGATCACTCTCTAAACTTTGACGATACGTTAAAGGAGCCTACGGTATTGCCTACCAGGGTTCCGAACCTTCTTATAAACGGAGCATCGGGTATTGCAGTAGGTATGGCTACCAATATGCCTCCGCATAACCTGGCGGAAGTAATTGACGGAACTATAGCTTATATAGATAATAACGATATAGAAATTGACGAGCTGATCCAGCACGTCAAAGCTCCTGATTTTCCTACCGGGGGTATTATTTACGGGTATGACGGCGTAAGGGAAGCCTTTAAGACCGGAAAGGGCAGGGTGGTTATCCGCGCGCGAGCTACGATAGAAGAAGTACAGGGGCGTGAGTGTATCATTGTTACGGAGATTCCTTACCAGGTAAACAAGGCGGAAATGATCAAAAAAACCGCAGAACTTGTCAACGATAAGAAACTGGAAGGTATTGCCAATATCCGGGACGAATCTGACCGGAAAGGAATGCGTATCGTCTATATTCTCAAAAGAGACGCTATACCGAACATCGTACTGAATACCTTATATAAATATACAGCGCTGCAATCTTCTTTCAGTGTAAACAATATTGCACTGGTTAAAGGGCGTCCGCAATTACTCAACCTCAAGGATATGATCCATCACTTTGTGGAGCACCGTCATGAGGTTGTAGTGCGCAGAACGGAATACGAACTGAGAAAGGCCGAAGAAAGAGCGCATATCCTGGAAGGACTTATTATTGCTTCCGATAATATTGACGAAGTAATTGCTCTTATCCGGGCATCCAGCAACGGAGAAGAAGCCAGGGAAAAACTGATGGAGCGATTCTCTCTTTCCGAAGTACAGGCCAGGGCTATCGTTGAAATGCGATTACGACAGCTCACCGGACTGGAACAGGATAAGCTGCGTACGGAATACGAAGAGATCATACGTTTGATAGAGGAGTTGAAGGATATTCTTGCCCGTAAAGAACGCAGGATGGAGATCATAACAGAAGAACTCCAGGAAATCAAGGATAAATACGGAGATGCGAGGAGGTCTACTATAGAGTATGCCGGAGGAGACCTGAGTATTGAAGACATGATCCCGGATGAGCAGGTGGTGATCACCATATCGCATGCAGGATATATCAAGAGGACATCACTGTCCGAATATAAGACACAAAACAGGGGAGGTGTAGGGCAAAAAGCATCCAACACCAGGAATGAAGATTTCCTGGAACACCTCTTTGTAGGGACAAACCACCAGTACATGTTGTTCTTTACCCAGAAAGGAAAGTGTTTCTGGCTCCGGGTATACGAAATTCCGGAGGGGACGAGAACTTCCAAGGGAAGGGCTATTCAGAACCTTATTAATATTGCACAGGACGATAAGGTGAAAGCATTTATCTGTACGCAGGACCTGAAAGACGAAGAGTATATCAATAACCATTACGTGATTATGGCTACCAAAAAAGGAGTTGTAAAGAAAACATCTCTGGAGCAATATTCCCGTCCGCGACAAAACGGTATCAACGCTATTACCATACGTGAAGATGACGAATTACTGGAAGCAAAACTCACCACGGGGAACAGCCAGGTAATGCTCGCGGTGAAATCGGGTAAAGCGGTCCGTTTCGAAGAAGAGAAAACCAGGCCAATGGGAAGAAATGCTTCCGGGGTGCGCGGTATTACCCTTGCAGATGCATCGGACGAAGTGGTTGGTATGATAACAATCAACAATCCGCAGGAAGAAAGTGTATTGGTTGTATCTGAAAACGGCTACGGTAAGCGAACCTTTATCGATGATCCCGAAGATGGCAGTCCGATATACAGAATCACAAATCGTGGAGGAAAAGGTGTAAAAACTATTTCCATTACAGAAAAAACCGGTAAATTAGTGGCCATAAAAAGTGTATCCGATACGGATGACCTGATGATCATTAATAAATCCGGCATCGCCATACGTTTAAAGGTAAGCGATTTACGAGTTATGGGACGGGCAACCCAAGGGGTAAGGCTCATCAATATCAAAGGAAAGGATTCTATCGCCGCAGTAGCAAAAGTGATGCGTGAAGAAGATGCCGTTGATGAAGAATTTGACGGAACTGAAATGGATAATATGGAGACAAATGATTAATTTTGTTAAAATTTTATTTGAAGTTTGTTGAAATTCAAAAAATAAAACCTAATCTTGAACCGTTTTAACGGATATAATTAAAAAAGAAAACTATTTTAATTCAAGACTCATGAAGAAAAAGATTTTTATTTTTTCTGCGTTGTTAATTTCTTCTTTATCTATAGCTCAGAAGAAAGAATTGAGAGATGCGGAAAAAGCGTTGAAAAAAGGAAGTATTGAAGATGCCAGGACTGCATTGCAGAGTGTAGAGAGTTCCATTTCCTCGGCGGATGATAAGTTCAAAGCCCAGTATTATTTCCTGGATGGAAAATTAAACTACGAAGAAGCTAAAAAAGGAGGAGATTCGGATGCTTCTTACCAAAAAGCGGTGGAGTCTTTTAAACAACTTATTGACGTAGAGAAAGAAAGCGGTAGCGAAAAATATACCGGGGAAGCTTCTCAATTGATACAAACTATTTCTGCCGATCTTGTAAATTCTGCAGTAGAAGATAACCAGAACCAGGATTATGCAGCTGCCGCCAAAAAGTTATATATGGCATATCAACTGGATACCAATAACCAGGATTACCTGTATTATGCCGCTTCCAGCGCCGTAAACGGTGAAGATTATGATACGGCACTGAAATATTACGAGGAACTCAAAGAACTCGGTTATACCGGAGAAGCGGTTAAATATTATGCTACCAATAAGGAAACCGGGGAAAAAGAAGAACTTTCCAAGGACCAAAGGGATCTTATGATAAAAGCCGGTACCCATGAAAAACCGACAGATGAGAAGAGTGAATCCAGATTTCCGGAGATCGTAAAGAATATTGCACTGATCTATTCTCAAAAAGGAGATGATGAAAAAGCGATAGAAGCCGTTAAGGAAGCAAGAAAGGTAGATCCGGAAGATGTTAACCTTCTTATGACGGAGGCCAACCTTTACATTAAACTTGGACAAAAAGACAAGTTTAAAGAAGTAATGCAGCAGGCCATTCAGAAAGACCCTAAAAATCCGATGCTTTATTATAACCTCGGGGTTATCACCGGAGAGCAGGGAAATAAGGAAGAGGCCAGAAAATATTATGAAAAAGCGATTGAACTCGATCCTGAATACGAGGCAAGTTATATGAACATGGCTTCTTTGGTTCTCGGAGAAGAAGTGGCTATAGTAGATGAAATGAACAGCTTGGGAACTTCCAAAGCGGATAACAAACGCTATGACGAGTTGAAAGCAAAAAGGGAAGGACTTTACAAAGAAGCTGTTCCTTACCTGGAAAAGATACTGTCGCTGAACCCCAATAGTGTGGAGGCTACAAAAACCTTGATGAACATTTACGGTTCTATAGGAGAAGATGGCAAATACCAGGAGTTGAAGTCCAAACTGGATACTATGGAGTAAGACTAAAGCAGTAGCTTTTAATAAAACAAAAATAGCGGGATTCTTTCCCGCTATTTTTGTTTTATGATCGATTCTTATTCCTCAACAATATCTTCCTGGTTCCTGAAAACGAGCTTGTCGTCAAATTCATCCAGGAGAACAATACTATCGGTAGTTACCCTGCCACTCAGGATCTCTTTGGAGAGTTCGTTGAGAACTTCTCTCTGTATGATGCGTTTTACCGGCCTTGCACCAAACTGAGGATCATACCCTTTTCTGGCGAGATAGGAAATAGCTTCTTCTGTCGCATCGAGAACTATGTGTTGTTTCGCTATCATCCTGGTTACATTTTTAAGCTGTAACTGTACGATCTCCCTGATGTTGCCCTCGGTAAGCGGTGTAAACATGACAATGTCGTCGATACGGTTCAGGAATTCCGGTCGTACCGTCAGCTTAAGTAATCCCAGCACTTCTATCTTAGCGGCTTCCGTAGCACTTTGTACGTCTTTTACAGCTTCGAATTTCTCCTGTATAATATGACTTCCCAGGTTGCTGGTCATAACAATAATGGTGTTCTTAAAGTCCGCAAGCCGTCCTTTGTTATCTGTCAGACGTCCTTCGTCCAGTACCTGTAGCAATATATTGAACGTATCCGGGTGCGCTTTTTCTATCTCATCCAGCAAGATTACGGAGTATGGTTTGCGCCTTACGGCTTCCGTCAGCTGCCCGCCTTCATCATATCCTACATATCCCGGAGGCGCACCTACCAACCTGCTTACAGCGTGGCGTTCCTGGTATTCGCTCATATCTATGCGGGTTATGGCGGACTCATCGTCAAACAGGTATTCGGCCAGGGCTTTGGCGAGTTCGGTTTTACCAACCCCGGTTGTTCCCAGGAAAAGGAAAGATCCTATAGGTCGTTTTTCATCCTGCAATCCTGCACGGCTTCGGCGGATAGCGTCGGATACAGCCTGTATGGCCTCTTCCTGCCCGACCACTCTTTTGTGGAGTTCTTCTTCCAGTTTCAGGAGTTTTTCCCTGTCGCTCTGTAACATTTTAGTTACCGGGATTCCAGTCCATTTAGCTACGACTTCAGCGATATCTTCGTTAGTAACCTCTTCCTTGATAAGAGAACTGCCCCCGGATTGTTGCTCATTCAGCTGTTCCTGGAGCTTATCCAGTTTTTCCTGGGTCTCCTTGATTTTTCCATAGCGTATTTCCGCTACTTTTCCATAGTCACCATCCCGTTCTGCACGTTCTGCTTCCGCTTTAAAATTCTCTATATCTTCTTTGGTGTTCTGTATATTGTCTACAACCTCTTTTTCACTTTGCCATTTTGCATAGATCTCATTTCTGTCTTCTTTGAGATTGGCCAGATCAGCATTGAGGGATTTTAGTTTGTCTTCGTCATTTTCACGCTTTATCGCCTCTATTTCAATTTCCAGCTGCATGATCTTCCTGTCCAGCACATCGAGTTCTTCGGGCTTGGAATTTATTTCCATACGCAGTTTGGAAGCAGCCTCGTCCATCAGGTCAATCGCCTTGTCCGGCAGAAATCTGTTGGTTATATAGCGCTGGGATAATTCTACTGCGGCAATAATGGCTTCGTCTTTGATCCTTACTTTGTGGTGGGTCTCGTATTTCTCCTTAATACCACGAAGAATAGAGATAGCGCTTTCGGTATCGGGCTCGTCCACCATTACTTTCTGAAAACGCCTCTCGAGTGCCTTGTCCTTTTCGAAGTATTTTTGGTATTCGTCGAGGGTAGTAGCACCTATAGCCCTTAGTTCGCCGCGGGCAAGTGCCGGCTTCAGTATGTTTGCAGCATCCATGGCTCCTTCACCGCCACCGGCGCCTACCAGGGTGTGTATTTCATCTATGAACATTACGATGTTTCCGTCAGAAGAGGTAACTTCTTTGATTACGGATTTAAGTCGCTCTTCGAATTCCCCTTTATATTTTGCGCCTGCAATGAGAGCGCCCATATCCAAAGAATAGATCTCCCTGTTCTTCAGGTTCTCCGGAATGTCTCCTTGTATAATCCTGTGGGCAATACCTTCGGCAATGGCTGTTTTACCCACTCCTGGTTCCCCTACAAGCATGGGGTTGTTCTTCGTCCTTCTTGAAAGAATTTGCAATACTCTTCGGATTTCCTCATCACGTCCTATAACCGGGTCCAGTTTACCGTCGTTGGCAAGCTGATTGAGATTTTTGGCATATTTGTTCAGGGCGTTATAAGTTTCTTCCGCGCCGGAAGAGGTAACTCTTTCTCCTTTGCGCAATTCGGTTATAGCGGTTTGCAGTCCTTTTTCGGTTACTCCCTGGTCCTTTAAAATCTGCCCGATTTTACTTTTGGATTTGAAGATAGCCAGTATCAGGTGTTCGATGGATACGTATTCATCGTTCATTTTTTTTGCGATTACGCCAGCCTCGCTTAAAGCGGTGCCTGCTTCCCTGGAAAACATAAGCTGTCCGCCTTCTACCCTGGAAAAACTTTCCAGGGTTTTGTCCAGTATCTGTTTTAAGAGCGGGACGCTCACCTGAAGTTTTTTCAGTAGAAAGGGAAGTACGTTTTCATCCACTTCAAAAATAGCTTTGAAGAGATGTTCGTTTTCAATTTGCTGATGGCCGTAACCCTGGGCAATCTGCTGTGCCTGCTGTATGGCCTCCTGTGATTTTATCGTAAAATTATTAAGGTTCATCTGTATAGTTTTATTACGCTGTGTCTAATAGATTTAAACCGGTATGGTCAATTGTTGTTCCATTGCAGTAGGAGAGACAATATGTCAGTAAATTCTTAAAACAAGAAGACAATATGGCATTTTAGTTCTAAAGGATATCCCGTAATTGTCTTGTAAATAAATGCTGAGGATCCTTTATCTTTGTATTCTCTAATGCAAATTTTATTCAGATATAAAGTTATGGGATTTTTTGATACTATCTTCGGGAAAAAGACTCCGGATTCGGGGGAAAGTGATTATGAAAAGCAAAAGTCATGGGGCTGGGAACCACTTACAGATGTTAGACAACTGGAGGACATAGAGAAGGAAAGTCATACAGTCCCGGTTGTTATATTTAAGCACAGTACCCGCTGCGGAATAAGCAGGATGGCTTACAGGAATTTCGAAAGTGAAATGACCCCGGGAAAAGTGCAGGCTAAATTTTATTACCTTGACCTGCTGGAATACAGGGATGTATCTAATGCCATTGCCACCCGCTTTGGTGTGATGCACCAAAGCCCACAGCTCATACTTATCAGGGACGGAAAAGCCGTATACAGTGAATCTCACGGTGAAATATCGGCTCCTAAGCTGATGGATATACTGAAAGGTTGAGAACAGGTTTGTTTTGAATTACAATAGATATAAGGAAGAGGAAAGAACGGGTATTCGGAAAACAAAAACGCCCTGCATAGCAAGACGTTTTTAACCAACCAAAACCTTCCCGATAGTTTTTGCTACCGGGAATTAGAAACAATATTCGTTTTCCGCAATGATCTTGTCCGCTATTTTTTCGCGGAGCGCTATTACATTGGGTAAATTCGTATATTTTGTAAAACGTTTGAGTCCCATGAGCATCATTCGTTGTTCGTCGCCTTCCGCAAAGGAAACAATACCTTCTTTTCCTTTTTCCGTGATGATATCCACAGCTTTGTAAAGATATAACCTGGCCATGGCTATCTGCGCCCCGGTTTTTTCCTCTCCGTTCTTTTTAGCGAGTTTTTCCGTTCTGAGAATTACAGATTCAGCCATATAGATTTCGATAAGAATATCTGCGGCAGCCATAAGCAATTGCTGATGTTCTTCCAGTGTGGGACCGTATTTTTGTACAGCTGCCCCGGCGACCATTAAAAATACTTTCTTCAGTTTCCCGATCATTTCTTTTTCCTCCGAGAATAATTCCGAATAATCCGGAGTGTCGAAAGAGGGGATGCCCATGAGTTCGTCTGCCACACTTTTGGCCGGGGACAAGAGGTCCACATGTCCTTTCATGGCTTTCTTTACCAGCATACCCACGGCAAGCATACGGTTTATTTCGTTAGTACCTTCATAAATACGTGAAATACGGGCATCTCTCCAGGCAGACTCCATAGGGGTGTCTTCGGAGAATCCCATACCGCCGAATATCTGGATACCTTCATCCGTACAGTGCTGTATGTCTTCGGAAACGGCTACTTTCAGAATAGAACATTCTATGGCATATTCCTCCACACCTTTCAATTCCGCTTCCTGGTGGCTGTTCCCGTCGGATTTCCGGATTGCGATCCTGTCTTCTATATTCTTGGCGGCGCGGTAGCTGGCAGATTCTCCCGCATACATGGTAGCGGCCATATCGGCAAGTTTGGCCTTAATAGCTCCGAACTGTGCTATGGGAGTTTTAAACTGTACACGCTCATTGGCGTATTTTACAGAATTGGTAATTACCCTTCGCTGAGCGTCCAGACATGCGGCGGCAAGTTTTATACGGCCTATGTTCAGGGCATTCATGGCTATTTTAAAACCATTTCCGCGTTCGGAAAGCATGTTTTCTACCGGAACTTTGGTCTCGTTGAAGAATACCTGCCGGGTAGAGGAGGCCCTGATTCCGAGTTTGTGTTCCTCTTCTCCCAAGGTTATACCGTTTTCCGGGTCGTATTCCACAATAAAACCGGTGATATATTTATCGTCTTCGATTCTGGCAAATACGATCATAAGATTACAGAACCCGGCATTGGATATCCACATTTTCTGTCCGGAAATGAGATAGTGTTTGCCATCTTCACTAAGAACGGCTTTTGTTTTACCACTGTTAGCGTCGCTTCCTGCACCGGGTTCGGTAAGACAATAGGAGCCAAACCATTCTCCGGTAGCCAGTTTGGGTACGTACTTTTGCTTTTGTTCTTCCGTTCCGTAAAGAAGTATAGGCATAGTACCTATTCCGGTGTGTGCTCCGAAAGCCGTAGCTAACGAGCCTGTGGCGCCGGAAATATAATCACATACCAGCATTGTGGATACGAATCCCATTCCCATACCGCCAAGTTCTTCAGGTACGGATACACTGAGAAGGCCAAGTTCACCGGCTTTGCGCATGATCTCTTCAGTGAAGGCGTAGTCTTTTTTCTCAAACCGTTCTTTATTTGGCCATACTTCACGATCTATAAAATCTTTTACCGTGTCCCGCATCATCTTTTGCTCCTCCGAAAAATCTTCGGGGGTAAAGACATCTTCGCATGCGGTTTCCTTTACGAGGAACTGCCCGCCACGAAGGATGTTGTCTTTTTCTGCTTGTGTTTCCATAACCGTTGTATTTTGATTTATTCCTTTCTTACTCTATAATAACTCGTAAATTCCCGCTGCTCCCTGGCCGGTACCCACACACATGGTTACCATTCCGTATTTATTTCCGCGACGTTTCATTTCGTCGAACAGTTGTACGGACAATTTGGCCCCTGTGCACCCGAGTGGGTGCCCCAGGGCTATGGCTCCACCGTTTACATTGACGATATCCGGATCTATACCGAGCTCACGGATTACGGCAAGGGACTGGGAAGCGAAAGCCTCGTTAAGTTCCACCAGTTCAATGTCTTTAAGTTGCATTCCGGCCTGTTTCAATGCTTTCGGAATGGCTTTTATAGGGCCTATACCCATTATTCTGGGTTCTACACCGGCTGCGGTATAGCTTACCAGCCGTGCTATGGGTTCCAGGTTGAGTTCTTTTACCATTTCTTCGCTCATAACCACAACAAAGGCAGCTCCGTCACTCATTTGCGAGGAATTCCCGGCGGTAACACTGCCACCATTGGCAAATACGGGCCTTAGTCTTGCCAGGGCTTCTTTGGAGGTATCGGCCCGAGGACCTTCGTCTTTACCTACTGTATAGGATTTAGTTGCTTTTTTGCCGGAAGCGTCTACATAAACCTGTTCGATCTCTATGGGCACGATCTGTTGGTCAAACTTACCTTCGGCTTGTGCTTTTAATGCTTTCCGGTGCGAATTATAGGCAAATTCGTCCTGGTCTTCGCGGGATACCTTGAATTTCCCGGCAACTGCCTCTGCGGTCAGCCCCATTCCCCAGTAATAATCTTCATGCCCCGCTTTGGCTACGGCATAATCGGGGACAGGTTTGTATCCCCCCATAGGTATGTAACTCATGCTTTCGGCACCTCCGGCTATAATACAATCGGCCATTCCCGCCTGTATTTTTGCCGTAGCTATACCTATGGTTTCTATTCCGGATGCACAATACCGGTTAACCGTTACCCCGGGAACATCTACGATGTCGAGCCCCATAAGGGAAATAAGTCTCCCCATATTCAAGCCCTGTTCGGCTTCGGGCATGGCATTTCCGACGATAACATCATCGATACGGTTTTTATCCAGTCCCGGAAGTTGGTTCATCAGGTGCTGAATAGTCTCCGCAGCAAGTTCATCAGGCCTTTTGAACCGGAACGTCCCTCTCGGGGCCTTTCCAACGGCAGTCCGGTATGCTTTTACTATATATGCTGTTTTTTTCATTTTTTAGATTTTTTAGAACAGTTAGAAAAGAGAATCATTTTCCCAGTTTCTTGGATTTTCATTAATGTAATTGGTAATATTTTTATATGATCTTTTATCGTCAATAATAGATTCATGAAAACGCGGCTGCCAAGAAAAGTCGATTTTATGTTTTCTGGCGTACGTGGTTACGGAGGATTTAAAGCCACGTATTACGGACGATAAGTTTTTCCGTTGTACACCGAATGTGCCCTGAGGAGGAGGAGAGACGCAATGCATTGCGTCTTTACTTCGTTGGTTATATTGGTTTCTGCCAATTTCCAATATAGCATGGAAATGATTGGGCATAACGACATATGTTCCCAGAGACAGGTTCATATCGGGACGTAGTTCAGGGGTTTTGAGCCATTCCTGTTCTACAATTTCTCCTATTTCGGACAGATACATTTTTCCATTTTTAATGTTTCCGAAAAAACATTCACGGTTTTTAGTACAAATAGTTACAAAATAGGCCTTTGCCCATTTATAGTCCCATAAAGGCAACCGAGAGGAATCTATGCGGTATCTGTTCTTATATTTCTCCTGCATGGTAAACATTGTTACTATTTAATTGCGGAGCGGTTTCCCCGTTTTAAGCATATGCTGTATTCTTTCCAGGGTTTTTCGTTCTGTGCAGAGCGAGAGGAAAGCTTCTCTTTCGAGGTCGAGCAGGTATTGTTCGCTTACGGTTGTGGCTTCGGACAGGTCGCCGCCTGCCATGACATAGGCGAGTTTGTTGGCGATTTTCTTGTCGTGTTCGGATATGTATTTACCGGCATACATGCTGTCTGTTCCTACGAGGAACATACCGAGCGCCTGTTTTCCGAGTACTTTGACATCTTTTCTTCGGATAGGTTGTGTATACCCGGCTTCAGCCAGTAGTATAGCGTGTTTTTTTGCTTCGGCTATCTGGCGGTCTTTGTTTACCACAATGATATCTTTTCCTTTTTGGAGAATACCGAGGTCGTATGCTTCGTAAGCAGAGGTAGATACTTTTGCCGTACCGATAGTGAGGAAATATTCGCGAAGGACATTGAGTTCGACATCATCTTTTTTGAAGGTATCGGCTGCTCTCAGGGCCATTTCTTTAGAACCGCCTCCTCCGGGTATAACCCCGACGCCGAATTCCACGAGACCGATATAGGTTTCTGCTGCGGCAATCACTTTATCCGCATGCATACTCATTTCACATCCGCCACCGAGGGTCATGCCATGCGGAGCCACAACGACCGGAACGGAGGAGTAGCGTACACGCATCATGGTGTCCTGAAACATTTTAATGGCCTGATTCAATTCGTCATATTCCTGCTCCACGGCCATCATGAAGATCATTCCTATATTGGCGCCTACGGAGAAATTGGCTGCCTGATTACTTATAACCAGTCCGGCATATTCTTTTTCGGCCAGGTCTATGGCTTTATTGATTCCTTGTAATACCTCTCCACCGATAGTATTCATCTTGGACCGGAATTCCAGGTTGATAATACCATCGCCAAGATCTTCTATTACAGCGTCGCTATTGCTCCATACTTTTTTACTCTCCCTTATATTATTCAGAATGATAAATGCATCCTGTCCGGGAATTTTTACCTGCGATTTGGACGGAATATCGTAATAGTATGTGTTACCATCTTTTACGGTATAGAAGGAATCGTTACCGGAAGCAAGCATTTCTTCTATCCATGCTGCGGGTTCATGTCCTTCGGCCTTCATTATTTCCAGGCCTTTTTTCACACCAATGGCATCCCAGATCTCGAAAGGTCCGTTTTCCCATCCGAAACCGGCTTTCATGGCATCGTCTATTTTATAAAGGTCGTCCGTGATCTCCGGGATACGATGGGAAACGTAGGCAAACATGGCAGAGAAGTTTTTTCTGTAGAACTCCCCGGCCTTGTCTTTACCGCCTACAAGCACTTTAAAACGGTCTATAGGACGGTCTATGGTTTTGGTGAGTTCCAGCGTACCGAAAGAGGCTTTCTTGCCCGGCCGGTATTCCAGTGTGTCCAGGTCGAGAGAAAGGATTTCACTCTTTCCGTCGTCTCCTTTAACTTTTTTATAAAATCCCTGGCCGGTTTTGCTTCCCAGCCATTCGTTTTCCATCATCGTATTAATGAAACCGGGAAGTTTAAAAAGGTCATGGGCTTCATCATCCGGACAGTTTTCATACAAGCCGTTGGCTACATGCACCAGGGTGTCTAGTCCCACGACATCCACTGTACGGAAGGTAGCGGATTTGGGACGCCCGATTACCGGACCGGTAAGCTTATCCACTTCTTCTATGGTAAGTCCCATTTCTTTTACCTGGTGAAACAGGCTCATAATACCGAAGATCCCGATACGGTTTCCTATGAATGCCGGGGTGTCTTTGGCCACCACAGCAGTTTTCCCGAGAAATTTGTCTCCGTATATACTCAGGAAATCCAGTACTTCTTCGGAAGTTTCCGGTCCCGGAATGATTTCGAAAAGCTTTAGGTAACGTGCAGGGTTAAAAAAGTGTGTTCCGCAAAAATGTTTCCGGAAGTCCTCGCTACGGCCTTCACTCATAAATTGAATGGGAATACCGGATGTATTGGAAGTGATAAGAGTGCCCGGGGTACGGTGCTGCTCAACTTGTTCGAAAACCTTTTTCTTGATATCCAGTCTCTCTACAACAACCTCGATGATCCAGTCCGCATCGGCAATTTTCTTTATATCATCTTCAAGGTTTCCGGTAGCGATCCGGTCTGCAAATTTTTTGTGATAAATAGGAGAAGGATTAGACTTTAATGCCGAAGCCAGATTGTCGTTAGCAATACGGTTACGGACGGCCTTATCGTCCAGGCTCAGTCCTTTTTGCTGTTCTTTTTCGGTAAGTTCACGGGGGACGATATCGAGAAGCAGTACTTCTACACCGATATTGGCAAAATGGCAGGCGATGCCACTTCCCATAATCCCGGAGCCAATTACCGCTACTTTCTTAATGTTTCGTTTCATTTCTTTGTTTTCTGTGGTTTGTTGTTGTTATGTATTTTAGTACAGATGGAGAAAACCGACCGTACCTACGTTTTATAAATCTTCTTTTCTACGATAAGATTGTTGATGATATCTATAACGTCAAAAAATGCTTCAAGTTTATCTTCGGATATACTGTCTTTTATCACTTCGTTGAACCGAAGCACTACCGCTTTGGAGAGTTCCCTTTTTTCACGTCCGAGTTCGGTGAGACATATGAGAACGCTTCTACCGTCATTCGGATTGGGCTTTCTTTCGATCAGCCCCTTGGCCTGCATGCTTTTTAGTATACGGGATAAACTGGTAGCTTCCATTCCCATTTTCGGCCCGAGTGAAGTGGAAGGCGTGCCTTTGTCCCGGTCTATACTCAACAGGGTAAAACCCGTTGCCATGGTAGTATCGTACTTCCCGGCTTCCTCATTATACATCCTGGCAACGGCCTGCCAGGTAGCCCTTAGTGCATAATCTATGGTTTTGTCTTTCATGTAAATTGGTCTGAAAACCAAATATACAAAATTTTATTATGCGTGCATAATAAATTGACATTAAATTTTTATATCCATAAAACCGACCCTTAATTTATGATAATTTTATAACAATACCTACATAAAAGCTATCTCTTAACAGTTATTTAAAGGGGTTATTGAGGTTCTTTTAACGGAAGGAAAAGAGAACGATACATGCATCATTGCCCGGGCTTTGATATAATCGGGTGGGGTGAGATGTTCAAATCCCCTTTTGCAACGGAAGAACGAAGGGGAGTATATAACAAAAACCGTATATTTGTTATCGAACACGTTTTATTGACTTAATCTTATTTTTATGAGAAAACACTTGTTGTTGTTACCGCTATGTCTTTTAGCCGTACTTTCTTACGGGCAGGGAAATGAAAAGTTATCAGATTCTGTAGACGAACGGAA
This sequence comes from Sinomicrobium endophyticum, assembly GCF_052983315.1. Taxonomy (NCBI): domain Bacteria; kingdom Pseudomonadati; phylum Bacteroidota; class Flavobacteriia; order Flavobacteriales; family Flavobacteriaceae; genus Sinomicrobium; species Sinomicrobium endophyticum. Next base: position 7,320 of record NZ_JBRKIS010000038.1, on the reverse strand, counting down.
AATGGAGTGGTTTGCCGACGCCAAACTCGGAATATTCGTGCACTGGGGAATCTATGCCGTAAACGGTATAGATGAGTCCTGGTCTTTTTACAACGGGAAAATAGGCCATGAGGACTATATGAAACAACTACGGGGATTTACTGCCAAAAATTACGCCCCGGAATATTGGGCGAAACTTATCCGGGAGAGCGGTGCGCAATATGCCGTACTTACTTCGCGTCATCATGACGGAGTTGCCTTGTGGGATAGTAAGCAAGGAGGAACAACTACGGTAAAAGACACTCCTGCAAAGCGCGATCTTGTCACTCCGTTTGTGAACGCATTACGTACCAATGGCTTAAAAGTAGGAATGTACTATTCGCTTTCCAACTGGTCGCACAAGGATTACAACGAATTTACACGGGAGGAAAAACGTTACGATATACAGAAAGAACCTAAGCGATGGGAGCGTTATAAAAAATATATGTTCGGACAAATAGAGGAACTATCCGCAACATTTAACCCGGACCTCTGGTGGTTTGACGGCGACTGGGAACACAGTGCAGAGGAATGGGAAGCCCTTGAAATAAGAAAGCAGCTACTGGATAAAAACCCGAATACGATCATTAATTCCCGTTTACAGGGGTACGGGGATTATTCCACTCCGGAACAGGGGGTACCGGTATTTAATCCCCCGGCCAAATATTGGGAGCTCTGCCTGACTATGAACGGAAGCTGGGGATATCAGCCACTGGACACGGAATATAAAACGCCATATGAAGTGATCCGTATTTTTTCGGACATGATAAGTATGGGAGGCAACCTGTTACTCGATATCGGTCCTAAGGCAGACGGGGAAATTCCGGCGGAACAGATACATATACTCAAAGAACTGGGGAAATGGACGAGTAAACATAAAGAAGCGATATATGGCACCCGTAAAGGGATTGATCTCCATTATTTCTACGGCCCTACTACATTGTCGAAAGACAGGGAGACACTTTATCTCTTTGTGCCCGGAACATCACAAAACGAACTGGTATTAAAAGGGATTAAGAACAAAATAACTTCTGTAAGTGTCGTAGGAAGCGGGGAGAAGCTGGAGCACTATACCAGGGGAGCCATCGATTGGGCTCATTATCCCGGAATATCTTATGTGAAGATGCCACGGGAAGTAGCGGATACATATATGACGGTATTGAAAGTCAGCCTGGACAGCCCGTTGGAACTCTTCAGTAAATACGGACCGCAGGAAGAACAAAAACAGGAAAAAGACAACTAAGAACAACGAAACCTTTATCTGTTCCGTTCTGAAAATCAAAAGTCCTTAAAAATTCCGGCTGTCTTCCGGTTTTCGGGATTATGGGTAGTTTTTGATTATGAAAAAAACAACATTTTATTAGGAAAACAATACCCGTATTTCCGGCAGGGGCAAACAGCATTCAAAATTTTTCAAGGACTTTCTCTTTTCTGAATCCGGTAGCATGTGTATATACAAACAAACTACCGGATTTTTTTATTCCGAATATATTTCTAATTCTTATTTCCGTTTTCATCCAGACGATATATCTTGTCGTACAGGTCCTGGTACTTTTCTTTAATAATCTTTCTCTTGAGTTTTAGGGTAGGGGTAAGATGTCCGCTTTCTATAGACCATATGTCGGGGGTGAGTTCAAATTTCTTTATTTGTTCCCAATGCCCGAATCTTTGGTTATAAGAAGCGATTTCTTCCTTGTACCGGGCAATAACTTCCGGGTTTACCACAATTTCTTCATTGGTTTTCCCAATATTGATGCGTTTTCTTGCCGCCCACTCTTTCAGGAAATCAAAATTCGGAAGAATAAAGGCTGCGGGAAGCTTTTCGCCTTCGCCGATAACCATGATCTGTTCGATAAAACGCGATTGTTTCATTTCATTTTCTATGATCTGAGGGGCAATGTATTTTCCTCCGGAGGTTTTGAACATTTCTTTTTTCCGGTCCGTTATACGCAAAAAACCTTCTGTGTCTATTTCTCCGATGTCCCCGGTATGAAAATACCCGTCGGTCAATGCGGCTTCGGTTTTTTCCGGGTCTTTATAATAGCCTATCATTACATTGGGGCCTTTACAAAGTATTTCTCCGTCCCCGGCTATTTTAACTTCGACTCCGGGGATCATTTTTCCGACGGTACCGATTTTCCATCCCCTATTTTTCTGGCAGTTAACGGCTATTACCGGGGATGTTTCCGTAAGGCCGTAACCTTCCATAACCGGGATTCCCGCAGCGGCAAAAACCCTGCCCAGGCGGGGTTGGAGAGCAGCACTTCCGGAAACCATAATATCCAGCTTTCCACCGAGTCCTTCCTGCCATTTGCTGAAGATCAGTTTCCTGGCAATGCTCAGTTGCATTTCGTACCACCATCCGTTGGCTTTATACGGTTTGAATTTTTCTCCCAATTCCAGCGCCCAGAAAAATAGTTTTTTCTTGATGCCTGTTAATTCCGCTCCTTTGGCATAAATTTTATCGTATACCTTTTCCAGCAATCTGGGCACCACAGTCATTACATTGGGCCTGACTTCTTTGAGATTGTCTCCCATTTTATCTATGGATTCGGCAAAATAAATGGAGATGCCGTAGTACTGATACAGGTACACTACCATTCGTTCGAATATATGGCATATGGGAAGAAAACTCAATGCGCGGGAGTCTCCTGCATTCAGCGGAACCCGTTCGGCGCTGCCGAGTACGTTAGATACAATGTTATTGTGAGAAAGCATAACCCCTTTAGGCCTCCCGGTGGTTCCGGATGTATAGATCAATGTAGCCAGGTCGTCAGCTTTTATGGCTTTTTTCCGGGCTTCCACTTCCTCCTGGTTGGAGTCGTCTTTACCGGCATCGAGGATTTCCGTCCAGTGTTTTACTCCTTCTATTTTATCAAAAGAGTATACTTCCTGCAAGGAGGGGACTTTGGCCCGGATGGCATTTACTTTGGCCAGTACTTCTTCATCCGATACAAAACAATACCTGGATCCGGAATGGTTGAGTACGTATTCGTAATCTTCTTCGGAAATCGTAGGATAGATGGGTACGGTCTGGGCTCCTGTCTGCAACACACCTATATCGAGAATATGCCATTCTGTTCGGTTGGAGGATGAGATCACCGCCACTTTATCGTTTATCTTAAGGCCGGAGCGGAGAAACCCCCTGCTCATGCTGTTGGCCTGATCCACATAAGACCGGCTGGAAGTTTTCTTCCAACTACCGTCCTGTTTAGTTACCAGTGCATCATTAAGATCGTATTTTTCAAGTTGGAGGTAGGGAATATCAAATATACGTGTAACGTCAGTCATCTTCTGCTGTTTTAAACCTTGTCTTAAATTAAAGGTAAAGAAATTTATGGACAAAGGGATTGCAAAATATGAAAATTGTAGATATAAATCAATGGGGTCTCTAAAAAAAGAGAAGGTTGTTGTCAAATCTTTAATCCAAATGACGGTAGAGTATTTACATCTCTATATTCCGCTTTGTTAGTTTAGGTTACCTGAATCCCATTAAATCGGCTTATTCCGCGATATTCTTCTGCATGGAAATAAACCAAGGATTGCTCGTTTGTATACTTCAGGGGCTTGTCCGGCGGTAGTTGATTAGTTTCCGTTGAGGGTCTAAAACCCCGTAATTTATTGTAGCACCTTGACAGTACGAAAAAATTATAGTCCGGTTATTCTGAAATAAACAGAAAGTACAAGCTTAAAAATATTTCTGTTTTACGTAGTTTTGAAGGTAGAAAAACTGCAATATGAAAGACTGGTATAGTATTAGTAACATTGAGGAAACAGATTCACCGGCTGTGGTGTTATATGAGGAAAACCTGGATCATAACCTCCGGGAAATGCTCCATATGGTAGGAGGAGACGTAAGGAGACTGCGACCACATCTGAAAACCAATAAAATGCCCCAAGTGGTCAAACGTATGATAAGACTTGGCATTAAAAACTTTAAATCGTCTACGATAGCGGAAGCCGAGATGGCTGCAAGGGAGGGTGCGGAAAGTGTTCTCATAGCCCATCAGCTTGTAGGTCCAAAGACAGATCGTTTTTTTATGCTTGCGGACCGTTTTCCGGAAACACGTTTTTATACGATTATAGATAATCTGCAGACCCTCGAAATATGGAATACAAAGGCGAAAAAGACAGGGAAGAAGGTAGCTGTTTTTATCGATATAAATAATGGAATGAACCGATCCGGAGTGGAGCCGGGATCCGGTTTAGCTGAACTTATAAATAAAACGGGAAAGGCAGATTACGTAGATTTAAAAGGATTACATATCTATGACGGCCATCATCGCCACCCGGATTATGCAGAAAGAAAGGAGAAACTGGAAGCGGGATTCCGGGAGCTTCAGGAGGTGATTTCTGTATTGAAAAAGACCCACCCGGATCTGCAGGTCGTATCGGGAGGGACTCCTGCATTTAGCACGCATAGCCTGGACAAAGAGAAAGTATGCAGTCCAGGCACCTGCGTGTTCTGGGACTGGGGATATGATGAAAAACTTCCGGAACAGGATTTTAAATTTGCCGTACTCCTGGTAAGCCGCGTGATCTCCAAACCGGCAAAAGGAATTGTTAGCATAGACCTGGGACATAAAGCAGTTGCTGCGGAAAACCCGATAGACCGTCGGGTGAAATTCCTGAACCTGTCCGGGTACGAGTTGCTTTCCCAGAGTGAAGAGCACGGGATTCTTCGGGTAGACGACTGGGAAAACATAAGTGTGGGAGATGTGTTGTACGGTATTCCTTATCATGTATGTCCGACAATTAACCTACATGATGAGATCCCGGTGATCCGCAACGGGAAAAAATCGGATGTCTGGGAAATCACTGCAAGGAAACGTCGTATTACCATTTAAACAGGTTTTAGAGGTGTTCGGGAAACCTAAATAAGATCAAAATCAGGAAATTATCCCGTAATTTCCCTTGGAGATACGTGAGAAATCTTACCTTTGTGGCTAAACGACTATAAATTAGATACATTTTATTTATGAGTAAAGTAAAAGCAAACGACACGGTACGAGTGCATTACACGGGAAAACTGAACGATGGTCAAGTGTTTGACAGTTCTTTGGACCGCGAACCCCTGGAAGTACAACTGGGACAGGGGAGCCTTATACCCGGGTTTGAACAAGGACTGATAGACATGGAAATAAGTGAAAAGAAAACAGTGACCATTCCTAAAGAAGAAGCTTATGGTGAAGTGCGCGAGGAACTTTTCCATTCTATTAAAAAAGAGGAACTTCCCCCGAATATAACACCGGAAGTAGGTATGGGATTAGTAGCCAAAAATCCAGACGGTTCCGAATACCAGTTGCGTGTTGCTGAAGTAGAGGAAGATCACGTAGTTTTGGACGGCAATCATCCCCTTGCCGGGCAGGATCTTACCTTTGACCTGGAGCTTGTGGAGATAAAATAATGATTATTAATATATAGTGTTATGTTATTTGAACATTCGGTTCATCGGATAAAAGTGGACTGAATTTGCAGAAATAACCGTAACATATGAAATAATTTATCTGAAAAAATCCCTGGAAATCTTAATTTTCCAGGGATTTTTTATTGCTGTTATGTCATTGCTTTCAAAGAAGCTCGCAGGTTATCCCCAGGGATTCCATAACGTGTATTACCTCGTCGGGATCTATATTCTGGTCCTCTATACGTAATATATGATCTGTATCCTCCAGGTCGAAATTAATAACAGCATGCGGCAAATGCCGGGATAATACCAGCATACATATATCGGCCGGAACGGAATAGGTGATATTTGTTCTGAATATTTCTACGGTAATAGAAGTTTCTTTCTTCATGTTTTTTAGAAACTGTTTAAATCCCATTAAATGGGTCTAATTCCCCAACGCCTGTCCTGATCCCGATCCCGATAATTCCTAAAATCCGCATGTCTATAGTAAATCATTACCCCCCGTTTTGATTTTGGTGCTTTAAGGATTAAACGTTGCTTTTTTTGTAGGTTTCCGATATCTTTTTAAATGTTGGGGCATACTTCCCCTGTTAAAGTTTTTATACTTTCTCTGTGGAGGTCATTATTTTACGGAGCGTTTTTGTTTTTGCCAGCTAAGTTTTTAAGGGCATATTTCCATAAACCCTGAGGGATACTTGTCTGGAACGTTTTATCCATTTTGATGGCAGGAGGATAAACCTAAAAAGGAATTTTTTAACACGATAGCAAGGCTTTAGTGTTTTGTATTTGGAGGAAAAGCATTCCATGATATGATGGTAAAGGTTGCGGCAGATTGCTGTTAAATATAAAAAAACGGTATTCTTGCCCAAGGCGGAGAAAGGCATCCCGTCCCACCCGAAATCGTTCTTGAGGATATCAAACTGACGCTCCATGTTCCCCCTGTGATTGTAGAGCCGAACCAGTTCGGTGATATGGAGTTCAAGGTTATTGGTGAGTATGGCGCGGTATTGATAAGCATCCCCGGTAAAAGCATCGGTTTGTTTTGTAGGTTTGAACGACCGCTTGACCACCAGTCTGTATTGGACAGGTTTTTCCCCGGCCTTTTTGGCCTGTTGTTCGAATGGGGTCACTAAAACCTGTCCAATTTCCATAACGTTATTATTGGCATCCGATATGGTGTCCCAACTTTCTACTTTTTTGAAATATTTTTCCACATAACTGTTTTTACAGCCAATGTAAAAGTACCTTACCTTTTGTTGCACTAATTTCACAACATCATATTGATAGGAAGCAGCATCGGCCCTGAAGTGGTCAATTTTACGGTCTATATTAGCTTCCAACAAATGGAACAGGCGAGATAATGTATCCCACTGAAAGGACTTTGCGTCACTGTTCCCGTTCCTGTTTTCTATGTAAAGGACCTGGTTCTCATTAATGGTGCAGACCCCGGGTTGATACCCCGGGGCACGCTTATAGGTCATTTTACTATCCTTTTTTTTATTGAAAATGATGGTATTGTCATAATCCACCAGGAGTTCCTTTTGTTTAAAAACACCCAAATGTTTCAATACCTCCATGTTCAATTGCCCCAAGACCGAGTGGGTGCTGTATGTGTGAAGTACAGAACCTCTTTTGGTCTTACATTGGGCAGTGGGTTCGGATAAATTACCTATACGCCGTAGCATCGTGTCGGAACTAGGCATATTCAGGTAAGGATTGCCTTTGAAATGATGTTTAAGATGGGTTTGAAGATCCTCGATACAGTCGCCACCACATAAGTAAATGCTTAGCAATGAATACAAGACATCGCTCCAGGAATATTTGGATTGGGGCGCAAGCTCTGGCAGGTTATTATCCAATAATTTACCTATACCGGATGCCGAGAGATACTC
>NZ_JBRKIS010000037.1:0-84700 GCF_052983315.1 Sinomicrobium endophyticum | reverse complement strand
TATACATTACCACCGACATTCTGAATAAGTTCGGTGATCTCATTGACTACGTTCTCATTCCGGATGATCTCCTCAAACTGGTTGATCACATCCGCGGGAACATTGATCACCGTCTCTGTTCCATCCTCACTTGTATAGGTATAAGTCCCGTTATTGTTGTTTACCAGTGTGGTTACCGTCTCGTTAGATTTAACGATTTCCTCAATATTGATTGTTTGCGTATTACCACTTTCATCGATATACGTAAAACTATCACCGTCGTAATATACATTACCACCGACATTCTGAATAAGTTCGGTGATCTCATTGACTACGTTCTCATTCCGGATGATCTCCTCAAACTGGTTGATCACATCCGCAGGAACATTGATCACCGTCTCTGTTCCATCCTCACTTGTATAGGTATAGGTCCCGTTATTGTTGTTTACCAGTGTGGTTACCGTCTCGTTAGCTTTTACTATCTCCTCAAAATTGATCGTTTGCGTATCTCCGTTGTCGTCCACATAGGTAAAACTATCCCCGTCATAGTGCACATTACCCCCGATATTTTTGATAAGTTCGGTGATCTTGTTGACTATATTTTCGTTTTTAATAATTTCCTCAAACTGGTTAATTACATCCGCCTGAACATTGATTGTGGTTTCCGTTCCGTCTTCGGAAGTATATATATAGATACCATTACCGGTATTGACAAGTGTCGTAACCGTTTCATTGGATTTAACGATTTCCTCAAAATTGATCTCCTGAGAATTACCATTCTCATCAATGTATGTAAACTGATTCGTTACCGGGTTATATACAACTATATTATCCGGAATGTCCCCTCCGGTAAGATCTCCCGATGACACTACCCGGTGCCAGCTGTCTATATGCCAGTAATAGTAACCCGGTTTCAGATCGGCAGTATCGGAGGTGTTAAACACCAGCAAACTTTCAACATTACCATTAGCTATAGTAGTCACATCCTTAATCCCCTTAAGAGCTATTCTGGGGATCAGTACTCCTCTGTCTTTCGCTACAACATCCAACTGGGCAGAACTGTCGGGCATAGGTGTTCCTACCCCTACCTGGGCGTATCCCGAAAAAATAACTGCCAGAAAAAGTACTAACGCGTAAAAGTGTTTCATCATGCTTTGATTAATTTTTATTATTACAATCTGTCTATATTGTCTCATGAGTTACCACATGAGCAATTTTTTAATCCTGTGATTATCGAATAAAATGTCCGGGATTTCAGCCCTGCTGAGTCGGACTAAGAAGAAGTATCAATTGTCCGGATACGAACAATGATTATCGACCTGAATACCTATTTTTTAGAAATACGGATAAAGTAATTTTCTCTCATTCATTTTATTTTAAGCAAACTTATCATCGTACGCACAGTGCGAATAATAGGGGATCCCCTACTTTCGGTCAATGGGAGTCTTTTACCGACCAAGAACCTCTTTTTTAAGAAATTTGAAAAAAAACTTCCACGGTTATACGAACAAAGAATAAAATTCTAATAAACTGTAAAAAAGACAATTAATACAATACGCGAAAAAGAAAACCTCTTTTGTATTTAGAACAAAAGAGGCCCGGAATGAAAAAATAATAGTTATTCAGAAGCCGTTACCGGCGAAATTTTAATCACAGAAAGACCTTATTCCGAAGTGCCCAGGATAACAAAGCGCCATATGAAGAAGGTAAATCCAGTTTTTTCCGAACATTTGTCTTGATCTTCTCCACATTCTTTTCACTGCAAAAAAGGATATCCCCTATTTCGCGATTGGTTTTACCTTCAATAAGTAACCGTAATATCTCTATTTCTCTCGCTGTGAGACTATTTAGTCCGGAAGTTGCCTGATCTACCGTTTCCTGTACGGATTCCGCTATATATGTTTCCCCTTTATTCAAGGCATCCATACAGTCCTGAAGTTCTTCCACCGTAACATTTTTGGACAAATAAGCGTTTGCCCCTGCTCCCATCGCCTCCTGATAATATTCTACGCTATTGTGCATGGTTAGCACCACAAAATCCGTTTCCTTGTCTTCTTTCCGGATACTACTTATCACTTCCAGTCCGCTCATATGAGGCATGGTAATATCCATAAAAACCACATCCGGCTTATAATGCCTGATTTTTTGCAAAGCATCATTTCCGTCTTCCGCTTCCGCCACTATTATGGTATCCGGGATTTGTGATATTAAAAAGCGAAATCCTTTTCTTAGAATAGAATGATCGTCTACAAGTAAAACTTTAATCATATAACTCAACATTCATTATTATATTCATTTCATGAAGAATAAAAGCTTCCTGAAATTCTTCTTTTACAGAAATAAAATTCACAATAAAAAGGGGCATAAGCGAAAAATATATTTTTTACTCAAAGAAAATAGACCAAATGCTTCAATTAACCGATCAAATCATCTTTTTTTCGGTACTGAAAATACGTGTCGAGCACACGTTTATGTGCACGAAAACAATAAATCGTTTTTTAGTTGTTGGTTATTGTGTTATTCCGGCAACACCCTTAAACTCAACAACCCTAACATTTTAGAAAATAAAGCGATCACAATGACTCTACCAGAACTCCGGAATACATGGTTTTAAACTATTTTTGAAACCAATCAAAAGAAGCAATTCCGCAAATTCCGGGTTTTTCACCATAGCACCTGTCCGTATCTTTGTGTATATAAAAAATGCAGCACCATGAATTCACAAAACACCTTAGATTTTGATCGTATTGCAAAGGCAATAGGATATATACGGGAAAACTTCAGGGAACAACCCAATCTGGAAGAAGTGGCAGAGCAGATACACCTGAGTCCTTTTCACTTTCAAAGAATGTTTAAGGAGTGGGCCGGTGTAAGTCCGAAGAAATTTTTACAATACATAAGCGTGGAACACGCCAAACAGATTCTCCGGGACAAAAGTACCACATTGTTTGACGTAGCTTATGGCACGGGACTTTCCGGGACAGGCAGGTTACACGATCTGTTTATAAAAATTGAAGGAATGACCCCCGGTGAATATAAAAACGGAGGAGAAAAACTTACCATAAATTACAGCTTTGCCGAAAGTCCGTTTGGCAATATCCTGGTAGCATCTACTACCAAAGGCATATGTCATATGGCTTTTTCGGATAACGAAGAAGAAGCGTTCCGGGCACTCATACAAAGCTTCCCGAACGCACAGTTCAGGCAAATGACAGATCTGTTACAGCAAAACGCATTACATATCTTTACTCATAATTGGGAGGAGATAGACCGGCTGAAACTACACCTGAAAGGAACGGAATTCCAGTTAAAGGTCTGGGAGGCATTGCTCCGGGTTCCTATGGGACGGTTAGTCACTTACGGCAACATTGCCGGAGAAATCGGAAACGAAAAAGGGTCACGGGCCGTAGGTACCGCCATCGGCAGCAACCCGGTAGCATTTCTTATCCCCTGTCACCGGGTGATCCGGTCAACCGGAGCTCTGGGCGGTTACCGATGGGGAAATAACCGGAAAACCGCAATTATCGGGTGGGAAGCTGCCCGGACTAATAGTATATCTTCAGAAGAATAACCATGGAAGACACACAGCAAAAAACAGCGAACAGGGACTGGGAAAAGGTTACCGAAAGTCTGAATGAAAAAGGGTACGCCCTTATCCCCCGATGGCTGACCGGGCAACAATGCCAGGCCCTGATCGAAAATTATAACGAAACATCAGCGTACAGAAAAACCGTGGTCATGGAGCGTTACCGCTTCGGACTGGGAGAATATAAATACTTCGATTATCCCTTACCGGACCTTATACAGGCTACACGGGAAAATATTTATCCTAAACTGGCACCAGTGGCCAATCTATGGATGAAAGTGCTGGGAACAGACATACGTTTTCCCCAAACCCATCCGGAATTACAGCAACAATGTCGGGATAACGGCCAGTTAAAACCCACCCCCCTGATATTGAAATACGGACCGGGCGGATATAACACCCTGCACCAGGACCTTTACGGAGACGTGTTTTTTCCCTTACAGGCCGTACTTTTTCTCAACGAAGCAGGGACCGATTACGACGGAGGTGAATTTGTACTTACCGAACAGGTTCCCAGGGCACAGTCCCGTGCAATTGTACTCCGTCCCGGAAAAGGGGATATGCTGATATTTACCACCAACTTCCGCCCGGCAAAGGGTAAGAAAGGATATTACCGCATACATATGAAACACGGTGTAAGCGAAGTAACCCGGGGAGAACGCCACACTCTCGGTATCATTTTTCACGACGCTGTCAGTTGATCTCCGGGTACGGACCATTCAAAATGTTTTATATTATGGTGGAACACAATAATATTACGGATGCTTTACTACACAAATATATACGCGATGGGAGTATTACTGCCGGCGGAAACAAAAAACTGAAAATTTACGGAAAACTTCACTGCAGATCCGGTAAAAAAATGCTTCGGAAAAACAGGGTATTCTTCACTTCCGCACAGGAAGCCACGAAGTATGGATATCGCCCCTGCGGACATTGTATGCGAGATGCGTACCGGCTTTGGAAATTCAGACAGTCTCTGAGTGTGAAACACAAAACTAAATGATTATGGACTTGAAGTCCAAATGACCCCGGAATATAACTTTCCAACAGCCAAAGCAATCCCGACTATAGTTTTTCAGCAGGGCAAACGCATTATAAAATTATTAATAGTTCAAGGTAGCAGGTTACTCTGAATGGGGCCGAAAGGCACCCGGTCTCCCGGTCATCCTTACCATCTCTGTCCTCTCATTTCCCAAACTCCTTTAACTCATGGTCTCATTCTCACACTCTCACACTCTTACATTCCCACATTCTCAGATACTGTATACATGATACGTTTGCCCTGATAGTTTCAACTCTTTTAAGACCAATAAAACGAGAAAAAGTATCTTTGTAAAGATCATAAAAACTTCTTGCAGATGTCCGCAACAACTCATGCCGTTATTTTCGATATGGACGGTGTACTTATTGACTCCGAACCGGCCTGGAAAAAGGCAGAATACGAAGTTTTTACTTCCGTCGGAGTACACGTAGCTCCGGACCTGTCGGAGATTACCTCTGCCATGACCACTACTGAAGTTACAAAATTCTGGTATGAAAAAGCTCCCTGGCAAGGTAAAAGCCTGCGGGAAGTAGAAAATGAGGTCATAGACTGTGTGGGACGCTTTATCCTGGAAGAAGGAGAACCCATGTCCGGAATAAAAGAATTACTGGAACTCTTTCACCACAGGAGTTTCCGGATAGGTCTTTCTACGAATTCCCCTTCCAGGCTGATTCCCCTTGTGCTGGAAAAATCCGGTATTTCGGACTATTTTAATGCCGTATCCTCTTCCGAAAATGAGGTCCTGGGAAAACCACATCCCGCCGTATACCTCACCACAGCGAAGAAACTGGGGATTTCTCCCGAAAACTGTATTGTTTTTGAAGATTCCGTACACGGGATTATGGCGGGAAAAAATGCAGGGATGAAAACGGTAGCCATACCTTCGGAAAAACAATTTCACCTGGAGGAATTTAATCAGGCCGACCTCAAATTAAGACGACTGGCGGATTTTGACGAACAACACCTCTCCTCACTTTTGAAACTCTGACCTACGCTCTCCCGGTTTTCCGTAAATCCTGGTAAAAAGAATACGCTCCGAAGGACAAAGGTATGCCTATTGCCACAATCAATATGGCAATGGCAGTAATCACCGAAGATAATTCCACAGGGCCGCGGGGAACGCTGGAAAGCGGAACCACTACAAAATTCATCAACAAGCCTACCAGAATACCATAACCAATACCGGTGATCACCCGGTTATATTTCCATAAATGTAATCGGGAATATAGTATAAAGAACAGGATGGTCCAGCACATGGCTATAACGTAGTGAAAGAAGAGTCCGTAAAAAGCATACATTATGGCCCCGGAAGAAGCGGCATCACCAAAGATCCCGCTGGCAACATATCGCAATACACGCCCTGGCCCCACACCCCGTATACCCGCCTGTATACATGCCAAGCTGATATCCAGGGTGCCTACCAGCAGGCCGTTTAGCAGGATCGCCCGGAAAATCCCTTTTCCGTTTCCCCGATTCGTATATGAATTCATATTTCAACCAATTATATTATCCGTTAAATATACCTATTTTCACAGTATGCCGAATAGTCATTGATCTTTTGGGAGCATTTTTGTCCTTCTGAAAACAGGCTAATCCCGTTTGATAACAACATTCTCCTTTTTGTAATGCTCAAATTACACTTACACCGCGAATTGCTGCTGATAGTGTAAAGGACTTTTTCCGGTAATTCCTTTAAAATACTTATGAAAACTTGTTACATTAACGTGAGTTCTATGCAAGATATTTTACAATTCATTGATTATTAGTATGTTATCCTAAAATAACACTGTCACCTCGAGCCCTTCGACAAGCTCAGGACAGGCTAAAGTCGAGAGGTTTTTGATCGAATGGTCCTTAAAAGAGGTCTCGACTGCGCTCGACCTGACAGGGGTTAAGTTAACCAGCTGTTGTTCTGTGTGATATAAATCGAAACTCACGTTACATTATTAAATCCGCTTTCGTAATAGATCTGTTTAATGCTCATTTTACTTTCCATCAACAAATGGCAGGCATGTTTTATCCCTACTTCATTTAAGAACTGGATAAATGTCTTACGGGTCTTTGATTTGAAATAACGGCAAAAGGAATTCTCATTCATATTGGCCACTTCGGCAATTTCTTTCAGACTGATCCTGTTCCGGGAATTGGTATGGATATGGAACATTTACAACTTTAAGCAGGCAATAACAACCGGATAACTGCACATTTTCATTACGTTCTCAAGATAGAACAGAAAAAAATCCAATTATTTAAAAACAGGAGTACTAATGTACACTTTACATAAATACAGTATTTTACAAATATTTGTTAATGCTTTTATTTAATTCTATCATTTTACAATCAAAAAGAAAAAAATATATTTTTTGCGCCATTAAAAAGAATAATATTAAATTTGAGAACATGAAAACTGACATACAATCAACCGAACGCAGGAATTTTATAAAGTCTGCATCCCTGGCTTCGGCAGGGCTACTTGGTTTTCACACCATGCAGGCTGTGACCAATCCGAAATCAAAAACACCATCTGTCAACCTCCCGGAAAAACTGACTGTAGTATTCCAGGGAGATTCCATTACGGATGCAGGAAGGGATCGCGGACATTACTATCCGAATGACTCCCGTGGTATGGGACTGGGTTATGTTTTTAACATTGTAAGCCATATTATGGCCAATAATCCGAAAACAGAATGGACTATATATAACCGGGGAATCAGTGGTAACAAAGTTTATCAACTGGAAGAACGGTGGAAAGACGATTGCCTTCAGCTGCAACCGGATGTATTGAGCATACTGATAGGTGTCAATGACTTCTGGCATAAACTCAACGGCAAGTATAACGGTTCCGTGGAAATATACGAACGGGACCTCAGAAAACTCCTGGACGATACTTTACGCATGTTTCCCGGTGTAAGACTTATTCTGGGACAGCCTTTTGCGGTAAAAGGCGGATCGGCCATTACCGACAAGTGGTTTCCGGAATTCAAAGGTTACCAGGAAGCCGCAGCCCGTATCGCCAAAGATTATAAAACCGTGTGGATACCCTACCAGGAAATTTTTGACGAAGCCCTGAAAAGCGCTCCGGCATCTTACTGGTGTCCTGATGGTGTGCACCCCTCTATTCCGGGAGCTTACCTGATGGCAGAAGCATGGATAAAAGGCTTTAATTCTATTGATTTATAAAATATCTAAGGTAAACCAACCAAGATTTTTTATAACCCTTGATTACCCCGGTGTAATACACCGGGGTAATTTTTTACGCACTAAGTGTCCCGATAATATCGGGACGCCCCGAAGTAGTTGACTTTCCTCCCCGCAGATCTTTTTTGCAAAGTAATGTTCCGGGTAATAATAATCGGCATAAACAATTTGAAGATAACACATGGTATAGCTATAAAGTCCCCACGCCTGCCCTCTTGCCCGGGCAGAAGTATCACTACATCCCTGGTCTGTATTCTTTTTCACTACAGTTCCCGGGGCTTTGCCCAAAACTACATAGCACATCCATGGTGTTACGCTTTTTTAGTACATGACGAAGCGATTTTAGCAAACCGGAAGAAAAAACAAACCGCCCCCGGATAGTATCCGAAGGCGGTTCTTTATAAAGATAAACCTTTATGTTAGCATCAAAGGGTTTTGGCGTTCTTTACCTTCTCTTTGGTAAGCGCCAGTTTTAATACCTCGCTCATATCACTTACATAATGAAATGTTAGTCCTTTCAGGTATTCCGCTTTAATTTCCTCTATATCCTTCCTGTTCTCCTCACAGAGCAGGATTTCTTTAATACGTGCCCTTTTTGCAGCCAGTATCTTCTCTTTTATACCTCCTACCGGCAATACTTTTCCTCTAAGGGTTATTTCCCCGGTCATGGCTATGCTTTTCTTCACCTTTCTCTGGGTAAACAGCGATACCAGCGATGTTAACATAGTTACACCCGCACTAGGGCCATCTTTTGGAGTTGCTCCTTCCGGAACATGGATATGTACGTTATAGTTACCGAATATTCCCGGCTCTATTCCCAGTTCTTCGGCATTGGCTTTAATGTACTCCATAGCAATCGTGGCCGATTCCTTCATCACTTTCCCCAGGTTCCCCGTAATGGTGAGGTTTCCTTTACCTGCGGAAAGTATGGATTCTATAAAGAGAATATCTCCGCCCACACTTGTCCATGCAAGGCCGGTAACTACCCCTGCCACTTCATTGTTTTCATATTTGTCCCGCTCCATACGTGCAGGGCCCAGTATCTTTTCTATATCTTCGGAAGTGACCTTCACGTTGTATTCCTCTTCCATGGCAATCGACTTGGCGGCAAATCGCACCATCTTGGCTATTTGTTTTTCAAGTCCCCTTACACCGGATTCCCTGGTATAACCTTCCACGATCTTCTCCAGCCCTTTTTTCGCAATCTTCAGATTATCGGATGTAAGTCCGTGTTCTTTCAATTGTTTGGGCAACAGGTGCCTTTTGGCAATTTCTACCTTTTCTTCGATGGTATACCCGGTAACATTGATCACCTCCATCCTATCCCGTAACGCAGGCTGTATATTCCCCAGGTTGTTGGCTGTAGCAATAAACATCACCTTGGAAAGATCGAATCCCAGTTCGAGGAAATTATCATAAAAAGATGTGTTTTGTTCCGGATCCAGTACTTCCAGCATGGCAGAAGAAGGGTCTCCCGTATGACTGGTGGTGAGTTTGTCTATCTCGTCCAGTACAAACACGGGATTAGACGTTCCCGCTTTTTTCAGGGATTGTATGATCCTGCCGGGCATCGCCCCGATATATGTTTTTCTGTGCCCTCTTATCTCCGCTTCATCCCGAAGACCTCCAAGCGATATACGTACATATTCCCTGCCAAGCGCTTCGGCTATGGATTTACCCAATGACGTTTTACCTACACCGGGAGGCCCGTACAAACAAAGTATGGGCGATTTCATATCGTTACGCAGTTTAAGCACCGCCAGGTATTCGACGATCCTTCGTTTTACTTCATCCAGTCCGTACTGGTCCCTGTCCAGAATACGCTGTGCCCTTTTCAGGTCGAACTTATCTTTGGAATACGTACCCCACGGAAGTTCCAGGAGCAGGTCCAGGTAATTCCGTTGTATGGAATATTCGGCGACCTGGGGGTTCATTCGTTGTAACTTGGCAAGTTCCCTGTCAAAATGTTCCTTTACCTTAGCATCCCATTTCTTTCCCTGGGCCTTGTCACGCATTTCTTCTATTTCCTCTTCATAAGATACGCCACCCAGTTCTTCCTGAATGGTCTTCATCTGCTGATGCAGGAAATATTCGCGCTGCTGCTGGTCCATATCGTGGCGGACCTTGGACTGTATGTCTATTTTAAGCTCCAGTTTCTGAAATTCCACATTCAGGTATTTCAGGGTAGCCAACGCTCTTTCCCGGAGGTTATTCATCTCCAGAAGTTCCTGTTTATCTTCTACACTGAGGTTCATATTAGAAGAAACAAAATTGATCAGGAACGAGCCGCTTTCAATATTCTTGATAGCAAAAGATGCTTCCGAAGGAATATTAGGACTATTCTTGATGATCTGCAGGGAGAGTTCTTTTATGGACTCGATAATTGCCGTGAATTCCGGGTTGTCCCTTTCCGGCCTTATTTCTTCCACTTCTTTTATACTCGCCCTTATATAAGGCTCCGTAGACACTACCCGGTCTATTTCGAAACGCTTTTTTCCCTGGATAATTACCGTCGTATTACCGTCAGGCATCTGCAATACCCGGAGAATACGCGCTACCGTACCCAGGGTGTTGATATCCTCGACTGCCGGGTTTTCCACTTCTTCATCTTTCTGAGATACCACCCCGATAACTTTATCGCCATTGTTTGCGTCTTTTATCAAACGGATGGATTTATCCCTTCCTGCGGTAATCGGTATTACTACCCCGGGGAACAACACTGTGTTGCGCAGGGGTAATATGGGCAATTCCTCAGGAAGTTCCTCTTTGTTTATCTCTTCTTCGTCTTCCGGGGTCATTAACGGAATAAGCTCCGCTTCTTCGTCCATACCCTGAAATGACAAACTGTCAATATTTAAAAACTTTGATTTAGCCATAGATTATCTGTGAGTCATTCTGTCATTACAACAGCTTAAGAACCAATAGTTGTTATTTAATAACTTTCTTAAAATCAATACATAAACATTTTAATCCCTTTATGGGATATTTCTATATCGCAATAGTTATGCCAAGTAATAAGGAGATAAATCTGCAAGAACCACTATTTCCGGGGCATTTCCCCATATCGGATACCATATCCTTATTTTTTAAGCAAAAAACCATAAATATCCAAAAAAAATATGATAATACATCAATTTTACGTAAATTAGATACAGTGTCCTCCGGAATCAATAACCTAAAAGTTCTTCATTATGAAAAGTTTTATTTATGTCTTAGCAATTGTGTTTCTGGCTGTAGTATTACTAGGCTGGAACCGTTATCCTGATACGAAAGAAGATACTCCCGTTTCGCTGGAAGGTGTTTGGGAACTTGTAAATTACTATACTTACGAAGATAACCATATAATTGATAGTTTTCCGAATACCGAAGGTTACAGGCAGGTGAAAATGTACCAGGACGGAAAGGTCATGTGGACCAGGAAAGTTCCGCAGGATTCTACACAATGGTATGGTTACGGAAAATATCTGTCTACAGATACCAGCCTGGTAGAAACCCTGGAATACGGTTCGGCCAGTATGATGAAAATCATCGATACCTCCCGCATATTTTCTTTTGAACTGCAGGGAGGGAAAGGCTGGTTCCGCCAGATAAGCATCAACGAAGAGGGAAACCGGACGTTCTCTGAGAATTATATCCGGATCCGTTAGAAAGAATATTTAAGTCCGTGTCCCGGTAGTACAGGAAGAGGCAAACAGGGAAGTTATGTCGATCTACCGGGTCACGGATATTATTTTTTTCACCAGCCCTATTTGCCCTGTGTGATAAATATCGTGTTGTAGAATACCTTCGAGGATATAACCTAAAGTATCACCACCGGGCTTAGGTCTGCCGTCCAGAAAATCGTCGGTCTTACTTTCCAGTAGTTCCAGTATTTCTTCCTGGGTTTGTTCCAATTCCCTGCGCAGAACGTCCCATCCTTTCCGTTTTAATTCTTTCAAAGGCAGGAAATTCAGTTTTTCCACCGTATTATCCCGGTAATCCGGATCTCCTTCTGCATAGCGGATAAACACCTGTCGCCAATAAATACAATGCCAGATGATCTCCGCTATGGAATGTACTTCCGGCACGGGTTGTTGAAAGGCCAGGGTATTGTCTACATCTCTTAATTTTTCTTCCAGGCTCTCCGAATGCCAATTCTCTCCGTGGAAAAATTCGTTTAACTGTTTTATAAAACCCCGGACCCTGTTATTGGAAACCTTATATGTCTCGCAGTGTATTACCTCTTCTTCAAATTCCAGTAATACTCCCTCATCTTCCGGGTAATATTTTGCCCGGGACACATCATCTCCGGCGAAGGATTTTACGGCTTCTATCCCCGTCCATTCGGTTACGGTATAAAAATGAGATTGCTCCCCTTCTTGCCGTCGCCATACTTTTACGGATATATTTCCCCGGGTTTGTAAATATTCGGAAGTTCCCTTTTCGAGAAGGAACTGCAAATAGTTATCCGCATCTTCCGTTTTGGTCTTGCCATGCCATATCCTGGTGATCATAATACTTATTTTTTCGGTTAATGGGTGAATTGACTATTTTTGTTTTACCGTTAAAATACCTTTAGAACGTAAAATTATAAATTTTTACCGGTTAAACAAATATAGATGGTAAAAAATAGCCCTGTAAATAACATCAGTCTGGAAGGGGGAACACTTTGCCTGGATTTTATCAATACGGTTCATGACAGAAAAAAGGAGCCTTCCGAAGACTACCTGTTGGAAATCGATGATCTTATAGCCTGGGGAACTCTGCTTCGCTTATTCCCCGTAAATACATCTGCCCTGGCGGGGAAAGATAAAGATCTCCTGGAAAAAGCTGTTTCCTTTCGCGAACTGTTATATCGCATGTTCCTGTCCCTGAGCAAAGGCGCTCCGGTAACCGCAAAAGACATGGAATCCTTTAACCGGTATCTATCGGAATACCTGTCCGCTTTAACACTGAAAGAAACCCGGGACGGCTTTGAAAGGGGCTGGGATTTGCCCGAAAAGGATATTTCCCGTATCCTGGGCCCGGTTTTACTGGACGCTTATGACCTAATGCTGTCCGGTAAACTTCACCGGGTAAAAGAATGTCCGAATTGTGGATGGCTGTTCCTGGACACCACCAAAAACGGAAGACGACGCTGGTGCAGCATGAAAAGTTGCGGCAGTAATGTAAAGGCTATGGAATGGTATCGCCGGCACAAGAAAGGGCAATAGTTAAGGAGTTCGGATTGGGACATGATGGATTTTCGGAATATTTAGTGTTTTATTGTACAAAAGCACTTCCGTCAGGAAACGACATGTCCCGACGACTTCTCTAAGCTTTAACCATGCCTTAAAATCTACGATGCGTTTTTAAACAAAGTAATAGTTATTTTAGCTTTAGACATATCTACACTAACCAACTCCAAAACTTCAAGTTAATTCGCTTCCGTCTCTCTTATCGCGACAAGCAAAACTTCCTGCTCTTTGCCTTTCAACCGGATCGCTCCGAGGTGACGAATGGTGAACCCACTTCCGTAATCCAGTTCCGAAAGCAGATCAGACGTGACTATGACCTCTTCGTGAAACCTGCTACACATCCCCAGGATACGCGATGTGGTATTCAGCACATCACCCGAATAGGTAATATCCCTTTTAATTATACCAATCTCCCCGGCCACTACCCGGCCACAATGTATCCCTGCCTTAAAGGAAGGCACCATACCGTATTTATGCAGGTATTTGTCTTTCCTTTGTTCGATATATTTTTTCATTTCCGAAAAACACCGCAGGCATTGCAGGTTTTCCAGACCTTCTTCGAACTTCCATACTACTACTACCTCATCGCCTACATACTGGTAAATATTCCCTCTGCTTTCCAGGATGGGATCCGTTATGTCCGCAAAAAAATCCCTGAGAAGGGCATGATATACTTCATTTCCAAGTCGTTCCGCTATGGTTGTCGAAGAATTCAGGTCCAGGAACATGAATATCCGTTTTTCCGTTTTGGGCGTGTTGTATTTTCCCTTAATAATATTCCAGAAAGTATCCGGACCGAACTTGCTGTTCATCTGCAGGAGCAACTGGGTCACCGCCACGATAAAAGACCATACCAGTCCGTTTTTTATAGGGTAACTATCCGTAACAAAAGCGTGGAAAGCTTCTTTGGACACCGGGTCGTACAAAGGTCTCCCGGTCTTAAAAGGGACTATGATAGCAGCCATAACCAAGGTAATCAGGGCTATGATACAGACAAAGATAACACTGACAATCAGGATGGTGTATCCGTAAGGCTTGTCCCTGTATTTTACATTGATATAAAACACCAGCAAACTTCCGCCCAACAAGGCGCCGATAAGCCCCCCTCCTACATTGCGCATTACGGATATGACAAAGGAATAATCTTCAGAAGGGCCCAAAGAAGTATTGGTATGCAGTATCAGATGATCGTAAACCGCAATGATAAATCCGATGGCCATCCAGACCATTGTAATAATCATTAACTGTTTTAGTTTTAGTTGCAGCCCCCTTTTCACCTATTGCGTCTTTTCCCGGGATATATGTACCGGCAGCTTAACCGAACTAATTTAAGGATTTTTCCATTACTCCGGGAAAATAGAACGATCAGGCATATCAGGCTTCAAATCTCGGGTCCTGG
Organism: Sinomicrobium endophyticum; assembly: GCF_052983315.1. Lineage (NCBI taxonomy): Bacteria > Pseudomonadati > Bacteroidota > Flavobacteriia > Flavobacteriales > Flavobacteriaceae > Sinomicrobium > Sinomicrobium endophyticum. The sequence goes on along the minus strand of NZ_JBRKIS010000037.1, from coordinate 70,277 downwards.
ATATAATCCTCTTTTCGCATCTTAACCACTTCTATACTAAAAAACCCGAACTCATTAACAACCTTTCCGTACAAACGGTATATTCCCTTTCCGCGGAACCTGTTATTCCTGGCTACCGGGGGAAAGATAACCACATCGAATACCTCCCCGTAATGATCGATAAAAGTGCCGAAAAACATTTCCTCTCCCTTAAGGGTCCTCGTCTTTTTTACCGCTACCAGGTATCCGTAAATGTCTATGTATCTGCCCTGGGTATATTTCAGGTCCTGCGCTCCTTTATTGCTCCTCGGTTTTTCCTGTAACAATTCAAAAGGGCTGCTCAGGCAGAACCCGAGGAGTTCCAGCTGGTCAAATGCAGCTTCAAGCCTGGTGGTTTGCAGTGCAGGTACGATATGTTCTTTTTGGTTTGCCTTGAACAACCTGTACTGTTCTTCTTCTCCCGGTACCACTCCCTGTCGCAAATGCGCCTGCCATAACAACTCGTATTTATCCGTACCCGTAAACCGGAATGCCCCGACGCGTATCAATATCGCCAGCTGTTCCACACTTACGGAGACCCTGTCCATAAAGTTTTCCAGGGATGTAAAAATTCCGTTTTTGTCTCTTTCTTTCAGTATACGATGGCATACCCGGTCTTCGAGCTCTTTCAGGTACCCGAAACCGAGATAAATATCCTTTCCGGATATCCTGGTTTCCATACGGCTGTAGTTAATACAGGGAACATGAATCGTCGCTCCCAGCATCCGGGCTTCATGTATATAGATCTCCGGACGATAGAACCCTCCCCCGTTATTCAACACGGCCACCATAAATTCCAGCGGATAATAGGCTCTCAGGAACAAACTCTGATAGCTTTCTATGGCATAGGAAGCGGAATGCCCTTTGGCAAAAGCATACCCGGCAAAACTCTCTATCTGTTTCCAGACTTCAAAGATCACTTCGTCTTCATATCCTTTCTGCCGGCAATTGGCTATGAACTTGTCTTCCACTTCCCCGAATTCTGCCCTGGAACGGAATTTCCCACTCATTCCCCTTCGCAGTACATCGGCCTCGGCCAGGGTAAGTCCCGCAAAGTGGTGGGCCACCTTTATCACATCTTCCTGGTATACCATCACACCATAAGTTTCCGGCATGATCTTGAGCAGCACGGGATGCGCCTGTTCCACCCGTTTGGGGTCCTGATGCCGCAGAATATACTCCCGCATCATTCCGCTTTTAGCCACTCCCGGCCGGATAATGGAACTCGCTGCTACCAGCCCCAGGTAATTGTCTACCTGCAACTTTTGAAGCAACATCCGCATCGCAGGCGACTCCACGTAAAAACATCCCATACACTGTGCACTTTCCAGCATATTATGGATCTTATCGTCCTTTTTGAACCGGTTGACATCATGGATATCCAGGGGAGGTTCATCCGGACGGTTATACCGGATAATTTCCAGGGTCTCCTTGATCTTGGCCAGTCCGCGCTGGCCGAGAATGTCAAACTTATACAGTCCCACATCCTCGGCAATATGCATATCGAACTGTACCGTAGCATATCCTTTGGGGGGCAAAAAGGTAGCGGAAAAAGTGTTTAGTGGGACTTCACTTATGAGAATACCACTGGAATGAACACTGATATAACTGGGCATTCCCTGAATGAGTTTCCCGTATTTCAAAACAAGCTGAGAAGGCTGGTCCAGTTCATACGTATTGTAACTGCCTTCACTAAGGCGGTCGATATCTTCTTTGGGCAACCCGAACACTTTACCCAGTTCCCGCACCACTCCCTTGTAATTAAAGGTAACATATGTTCCCAGCAAGGCTACATTGGGAAAACGTTCGAAGATATACCTGGTGACATCATCCCGGTCCCGCCAGGAGAAATCGATATCAAAATCGGGGGGCGTACTGCGGAAAAGGTTGATGAAACGTTCGAAATACAAATCCAGTTCCAGCGGGTCCACATCCGTGATCCCCAGTAAATATGCTATGATGCTGTTGGCTCCGCTCCCCCTCCCTACATGAAAGTACCCTTTCCGCCTGGCGTAATCCACAATATCGTAATTGATAAGAAAATAGGAGACAAAATCCTTTTGTTTGATAAGTTCCAGTTCCCGGTGCAGGCGTTCCAGGGCCATTTTCTGATCGTCCGGATAACGGTAGCGGATATTTTGCATACAAAGTTCCAGAAGATATTCCTCATCCCCGGTCTTATCGCCGGTGTAGGTTCGCTGATTACTGCTCTGTTTCGCAGCGGAAAAATCAAAGGATACATGACATTTCTTCATCAGCCGGGCCGTGTTTTCCAGGATGAAGTGATATTCCCCGAAAGCCTTGTACAGGTTTTCCGGAGGATACATCTTCTCTTCTTCCGAAGCCACCTCTCCGGGGGACAGCTTGCTGAGCAGGGTATTGTTATCTATGGCCCGCAACAACCTGTGGGCATTGAAATCTTTTTTGTTGCGGAAAGTCACGGGTTGCAGTACCACCAGTTTATCTTTTAAATGCCGGTATGCGGACAATGTCAGTTTCCGCAGGTCCTGGACAGAAACCCCTATATACTCATCTTCCCGCAAATCCCCGAACTGGTGTTGTTCTACTTTTTTCAGCGGATACACAATGATCACCTCCGGAATAACAGGGGCTCGCCCGGGAAAATCTTTGTGTTCATGCAGATGTCCGGACAAAAAACCGTTAAGTGCAGTATATCCTTCATTATTTCTGGCTATTCCGACGAATTGCTGGTCCATTCCGTTCCTGAAATCCACTCCTACGATAGGTTTTATATCCAGGTTTTCCGCTTTACGTATAAAATTAAGACAGGCGGAAGTGTTGTTAATATCGGTCAGGGCCAGTTGGGTTACGTGGTTTTCACGCGCCAGTTGCAGGAGTTCCACTTCGGAAAACGTACCGAAGCGCAGGCTGTAATAAGTGTGGCAATTTAAATACATTACTGTTTTCTATGTGCTAAAATGGTTGGAGGTTGTCCGTTAAAAGGATTGGTCATTCTTCCTATAGTCTTCACTCCCAGGGCCGAAGCCCGGGTAACGCTGCGATCTCCGTACCGCAGCCGGATCTTGTCCATAGCCTGGTACAGGCGTATAGTTTCTTCGGTATCTTCAAAAAGGTTGATCTGGTAGTTGCCATGTACCAGGTGGCTGAATTTCACCCCGATAAGGCGCACGAGCAGCCTGCGGTTATACAACTGGTGAAACAGTTCCAGTATCCTGGGGATGAGTATATGATCGGCACTGGTATAGGGGATCTTCAACTGCTTGGAGTACGTCTGGAAATCGGAGTACCGGATCTTTACACTTATACACGCCGTGAGTTTCTCTCCGCGACGTAACTGAAAGGCCAGGTTTTCCGTCATAGCGGCCAATAGGGTGCGCAACAGGTGTACATCTATGGTGTCCCGGTCAAAAGTACGTTCGGTTGAAATGGATTTTCGTTCGGAAAAAGGAATTACCGGGGTGGTGTCTATACCGTTTGCGCGTTCCCAGATGGTGAGTCCGTTACGGCCCAGCACACGGTATAGCATCTCCCCCGGCATTTCCTGTAAGGTCTTCACCTGCTTTATCCCGAGGTTACGCAGGGTGAGGTAGGTCTTGTCACCTATCATGGGAAGTTTCCTGATGGATAATGGGGCTAAAAAAGGCTTCTCCCGTCCGAGCTCTACCAGCATCTGGTTATTGGGCTTAGCCTCGTTGGTGGCGACCTTGGATACCACCTTGTTTACGGAAAGCCCGAAAGATATCGGCAGCCCGGTTTCCCGGATAATTTTCTGCCGGAGCCCGGAAGCATAACGATAAGTTCCGAAAAAACGGTCCATCCCGGAAAGATCGGCATAGAACTCATCTATACTGGACTTCTCGAACAAGGGCACGTTTTCCCGGATCAGTTCGGTGACTACCCCGGAATACCTGGTGTATGTAGCGGCATCTCCCCGGATCACCGTAGCTTCTTTACACAATTCCCTGGCCATTTTCATCGGCATACCACTGTGAATGCCGAAAGTGCGGGCTTCATAACTACACGCGGCCACTACACCGCGGTCGCTGAGTCCACCCACCAGCAGAGGACGGTCCTTGAGACGGCTGTCTAACAACCGCTCAACGGAAACAAAAAATGTATCGAGATCCAGGTGCAGGATTGTCCGGTTCATACTTCCAGGAATTTTTCCAAATTTATGGAATTTTTCCATACAAAAGGAAATAATCCGGAAATTTCATGGATATTTTCCAAATTAAGGGTTATATTTGCCTTATGTCCAAAAGTTTAAATACCGAAATACGGCGTTTTAAAATGCTTCGCCGGGAACTGGACCTGACACAACAGGCTTTTGCGGAACGCCTGGGAATCAGGAATTCCACGGCAGATATCGAAAGAGGAAAGACCAGGATTTCCGGAGAAGTAGTCGCCGCCCTGCTCGAGCAGTTCGGGATCAATCCCCTGTGGCTGTTCGGTAAAAGCGAGCAGAAATACCTGCGTCCTGCGGAACAGAGCATATTGCCAAAAGTGGTAACATTGAATTCGTCCGAAAACGAGAATATCGTACTGGTAAACATCAAGGCTTCCGCCGGATACGCACACAATCTGCAGGACCCCGAATGGTATGAATCCCTCCCCGCTTTCGACCTGCCCCTGCCCGAATACCGGAATGCTTCTTACCGGGGATTCCAGGTAGAAGGTAACAGTATGTACCCCGTACTCCACTCCGGCGAATGGGTCATTGCCCGTGCCGAGGAAAAGCTGTCCGGTATTAAGGAAAACCAACTATACGTAATAGTACTCCCCGATACCGTAGTTGTAAAAAAAGTACTTGTCTCCGGGGAAAAACTACGCCTTATCTCCATAAATCCGGAATATCCCGTAATTGAAACCAATACCGGGGACGTACAGGAAATATGGCAAGTGGTCAGTAAAATATCCGGCGAACTTGACATCCCTTCCAATAACCTGGGAACCTGGGCCGAAGAAATAAAATCGGAACTCAAGGAAATACGCGAACGGTTGTTGTAATCCGGGAGTCTTTTAGTTTTGGAGTTGGTCAGGGTATTTAATCGTTTGTGCCGGGACCTTTTCAAAAGGAGATAATACTTCTCTAAATTCAGGGGAGCTGTACTTTTTCAGGCACAAAACCAGATCATTGCATCGGAACAACTCCGAACAAAAAATATCCGGGTATCTGTGGCTAAAAAATTACTTCCCTCCAAAACTCCGGACTTATCAACTTCTACTTTAAATCAACGTATTTTCTTAATAAATATCTGCGTTATCCTTACTTTTGTCGTTAGCAATCCGGAATATGAATCGCCAGCTTCAGAAATTCTTAGAAAGTACCGACTTTATCAGGGCAGTAAAAGTTACCGTAGCCGCTGCTACCCCGGTTATACTATTCTCTTACCTGGACCTTTTCAGTATTGGTTTTACGGTGGCCTTAGGGGCATTATTTACTTTTATCAGTGACATTCCCGGCAACCTGCGTCACCGGGTAAACGGTATGCTGGCTTCCAACCTGATCGCCACGGGGAGTACCGTGCTCATCAGTCTCGCTACGCTAAGCCATTGGATATTTTATCCCGTGCTTATCCTTCTGGTATTCTTCCTTTCTATGATAGCAGTTTACGGGCAACGGGCCACCCTGGTTTCTTTTTCCGGGCTGCTGGCCATGTCTCTTTCTTTTAGTCACAGCTATACCGGGTGGACACTACTGGAACATATCGGATTAATGATTGGCGGAGGGCTTTTCTACCTGTGCATTTCCATGCTGTTTTATTTTATAAGGCCATACAGGTATGCAGAACTTCAAATGGCCGAGTGTATTTTACTGACTTCCAGGTACCTGAAACTACGGGGCCGGTTATGGGACACTAATGCCAACAGGGATAAAATCACAGAAAAACTGCTCAATCTGCAGATAGAACTGAACGACATCCACGAAAACCTCCGGGAAACCCTGATACGCAATCGCACCAAGGGAGGTTCCTCCAACCAGAACAGGAGATTGCTTATTGCCCACATAGAATTGGTAGAGATCCTGGAACTGGCTATGGCCACTTCTTTCGACCACGAAAAACTGCACCAAACCTTCCGCAAACATCCGTATGTATTAAATGCATACAGACACCTGGCATTTAACCTGGCAGCCCTGCTGAACCAGTTGGGACAAAGTGTGGAAAAGAGGAAAAAATATGCTTCCGTACACCATCCGTTCAAAGACCTGGAATCTTTTAAAAAGGCCATAGACCGTTACGAAACGGAAACAAATACCGACATCCGTACCACCGACGAGGTACTGGTATTGACCAACATGTTCAACTACGTGGAAAAACAGGTGGAAAAAATTAAGGTTGTAGAATACACCTTTACCCACGCTATAAATCCGCAGGACCTGAAACGGAAGGACAGGGATCTGGAAAAGTTACTGACCCCCATCCACTACGCTCCAATCACCCTGACGCAAAACCTCAGTTTTTCGTCTACCATATTCCGGCATTCCCTGCGGCTTACCCTGACGATACTGGTCGGTTTTCTGATAGGTAATGTATTGCCCATACAAAATACATACTGGATATTGCTCACCATAGTAGTGATCATGCGCCCGGGTTACGGGCTCACCAAGCAACGGTCCTTTCACCGTACCATCGGTACCCTTGCCGGGGGAGTTATTGCTTTCGGAATTATTTCCGTTGTACACAACAGTACCGTTCTCGGCATACTGGCAATGACCTGTATGGTTCTCGGGTTTTCCTTTTCCCAGCGAAATTATCCCATAGGAGCCACTTTTATTACCTTGTATGTCATCTTTGTTTACGGCATGCTCACCCCCGACATCCGGGACGTGATCCTGTTCCGGATCGCGGATACCCTTATCGGTACCACGCTGGCTTTCACAGCCAATCATTTCCTATGGCCTTCCTGGGAGTTCCTGAGCCTGCCTACATTCCTCAAGAACTCCATAAAAGCCACGAGGGATTATATCCAGGAAATATCGGTTTTCTATAACCAGAAAGGAGAAGTCCCCCTGCCTTACCGACTTGCCCGGAAACACGCTTTTATAGAGATCGGCAACCTTATGGCCTCTTTTCAACGGATGACACAGGAACCTAAGTCCAGGCAGAAACAACTGGGACAATACTACGCGCTCGTAGTGCTTAACCATACCCTGTTATCTTCTGCTGCCTCCATGGGGGCGTTTATACAATCCCGGAAAACAACAAAAGCTTCGGAAGCCTTCAACGTCATTACCGGGGCCATTGTAAACAACCTGGACAACGCCATGCAGCTTCTCAACGAAGAGCAGCAGAATATCTCCATAGATACGGTGGAAATAAAAGAAATGCTGAAACTGCGCTTTACCGAACTGAAAGAGATACGGGAAAAGGAGATCATGGCATCCAACGGGATATATGATGATAACTTCAAACTGAAAATGGAAGAAGGGCAACTGATCATCGAACACCTGATAGGATTGACCAATCTTTCCGAAAACATTGTCAAATCGGTACGGGATATTCAGAAGATCAGGTAATGAATGCTTCCGGGAACAAAAAAAGCAAGTGTATGAAATCTATATCCGGTATAAAGAGAAATCTATATTTCTTTCTTCTATCTATTGTATCCTCCGCATGTTCAGGCCCCTCTGTGGAATGTGAAATTACACATCGTCAGACACTTTCCGGGGTACCATCGGCATCGGGGACGGTGGTAACGGAAGACCAGGTTTATATTACCGGCGACAATTCTCCGTGGTTGTTCCGGTTCAACCGCAAATACGAACCCATTTCCAGGATTTCCGTCTTCCGCTACACCCCGTTGTCCAAAGGCGAGATCATTCCCAAACCGGACAAACCGGATTTTGAGGCTATGGAGATCATCAACAACAAATTATACTTGTTCGGTTCCGGTTCCAAATCTCCTCAACGGGACATCATGATACAGGTGAATGTGGAAAACAGGAACAGGGTAAGTACCTTTTCTCTGAAATCCTTTTACGATATCATAAGGAGCCGCCATGTCCCCGAAGACGGGGAACTTAACATCGAAGCTGTCGCGGCCCGGAATGACCGGATTTATTTTTTCCTCAGGGGAGAAAATACCGTGCTGGAGTATCCGGTTCCCGGTTTTTTCGGCTACCTGGAAAACAACGAAACCTACCCCGAACCGAATGTATACCGGTTAGAACTTCCTTCTATAAACGGTATTAAAGCCGGATTTTCCGGAGCCACTGCCGTTCCCGGACACGATAAAATAGTATTTACCGCATCGGTGGAAAATACACCCAATGCCATTGATGACGGGGAAATACTGGGCAGCTTTACCGGCATTATAGATTGTACAAAGCTGAAGGAAAACTATCGCCCTGCCTGTGCCCTGCTCTCCGAAGGGGGCAAAAACAATATCCCGTTAAAAATAAAGGTAGAATCTGTCTCCGTCCTGGAAGCCGCTTCTTCCCGGAATGTGAAGGTCCTTTTTGTAACCGATAAGGATACGGGGAGGGATTCGGAATTGCTGGAAGCCCTGTTACGCTGGTAAACTATCGCACCAAACCGGATGGCGTCCTCTGAAAAGTCCGGGAGACTATGGGAAAGCAGATGGACGAATCATCGTAAAACAGCTATTACTATATTCGTGCATTCGTGGCTGAAAAAACTAAGACACTTTCTAAAATAACTGTAATAAACTGTGAACTCGTCTTGAGTTGTTGTATTTAAGCGAAAAGTCATGCTTTTGTTCACTAATGAAGTGATTTTGGAGAAGCATAGCAGCGCTACGGTTCGATAAAATTACGAAATTAGGGGGCAAAATGATGATTTTGTAGGTAATAGAACAACTCAAGACGAGTTCTGTATGTAAAACGACAATTTGTCTAAATAGAAGCGCCCGGACGTTGTACCTCCGGAAAAAGTAATCTATTTTTGTACTCCCCCTCACAATAATTTCAATGCGGTTTCCGCAATGTCAAGGGCATCGCCATACCTGTAAATGATGTAATACATGTCATAAACGGTTATCCTATTGTTCCGTAAAAGGTCGAAGCCCCATACCATTCGAAAGGGAATTCCGTTTATTAATTATGATCTGTTTTTAACCTTGTTGTTTAACCAAAACCATACTATGCGCCACATTTCTACTCTGTTTTTACTATTATGCTGTCTTTTTTCTTTTGTCTATGTGCGGTCCCAGGAACTTTCCGTAACCGACAGCCTTCGGAACGAGTTACAGCGAGCTACTTCCGACAGTGCAAAGGCCACAGTGATGATGCTTATAGCCAACAGACTTCCCATGAGCGACAGTATGGAAATAAAAAGTTATTACCAGGAAGCTCTATCCCTGACCGACCGGGAAAAACAAATTATACTCACCTCGAAGATCTACGGGAACCTGGGAAGGTTTTACTACAACCTGTACCGTTTTGAAGACGCACAAAAATACCTGGATACTGCCCGGAATATAATAGAGCCCGATACTTCGCTGGCCGGTAAAAAGCTCAGCGGACTTATCCGCCTTAACGCCGCGGCATTATACGGTGTCAACGGGGATATCCGGAAACAACAGGAACAGTACCTGGAACTCATTCCGCTTTTTGTACAGTTAAAAGACACCTCTAACCTGGCCCTTAGCTATAGAAACCTCGGCGTTATTTTCTTCAACAAGAAACAGTACTCCACCGCCCTGGAGTACTATACCAAAGCGCTTGAAACCCATAACGAATCGGATAAAAACGATTATTATTTTGGTACGCGCCACCTCGACATTGCCTTATGCCTGAGCGAAATGGACAGCCTGGAGCCTATGGAATATTATCTAAAGGAAGCAGAAAGCATACTGAATTCGAATAGCGATACGGTAGATCAGATAGCCCAACTGTATTACCTGAAGGGGGAACTCGCTTTTAAACAGGAGAGCTACAAGGAAGCGGAATTGTTATACGACACCAGCCTTAAAATTGCCAGGGAATTTAAGAACCTGCATTATATGTCCAATGCCATCATCGGGCTCGTAAATGTCTATGAAATACGGGAACAATACCATAAAGCGCTCACATATGCCCGGCAATATTACCAACTGGGCAGCGACCTGAAGGACTTTCACTTTCAGCTGCTGGGACTGGAAAAACTAGGGGAACTGGAATATAAGCTGCATCACTATCCGGAATCACACAACTATTTTACGGAATATATAAGAGTTTCTGACAGCCTTAATGAAGTGGAGCTGACCAAAACCATGCACGAACTCGACAAACAATACGAAAGTGCCCGGAAAGAAAAACAGATCGCGAATTTACAATACGAAATGGAAGCTGCGGAATTGCGACTGGTACGAAATCAGATGGGAATATTGCTTTTACTGATTACCGTGGCGGGATTGCTTATTATTTCCGTACTGTACTACCTGTACTATAAAAAAGGGAAAACGCTTATAGCGCAACAAAAACGGGTACATCAACTGAAAATGGACACCTTGCACCAACAGCATAAAATATCGCTTTTATACGCGACTATAAACGGGGAAGAGCACGAACGAAGCCGTATTGCAAAAGACCTCCACGACGGTCTGGGCGGATTGCTCTCGGGAATAAAACTCTCCCTTTCCAATTCTGTGAAGGATATGGAAGAAACACCCTCCAGAAAAAATGTTTCCAAAGCCCTGACACACATGGATGAAGCAATAGACGAGCTTCGCACCATAGCGCAGAGCCTCATGCCGCAAGTGCTGAATATACAGGGACTGGGAGAAGCAGTGAAACAATTCTGCAATAAAATATCCAGGCCGGGGCTGACACTTACCTGCCAGGTCATTCATGTCAGCGACAACATCCCTAAAGACAAGCAGGTAACTATATACCGTATTATCCAGGAACTGGTAAACAACGCCCTGAAGCATGCCGAAGCCACACATATATTCGTGCAGTTACAACAGCGGGATGACAAGCTGTTTCTCACCGTAGAGGACAACGGAAAAGGGTTTGATCCGAAGACCGCCATCCACAAAAACGGGCTGGGTATGTCCAGCCTGAAAGCCAGGGTGGAACTCCTGGAAGGTGAAATGGACGTTCATTCCAGTCCGCAAACGGGTACATCCGTCAACATACAGTGCAATGTGATCTGAAAAAGCTAGGACAAAACAGTTACCGTATTTATTTTATGGTACAGGGAATTCTGAAAAATATTGTTCATAATCGGCAGACAGAGCAAGGAAGAAAGGGCCGTTAACACATAACCGGCTATTCCGAATACAAGAGACACCTTATACAAGCCTTCGGGCACTTCTCCTTTTGACCTCAGATACGCTATGGTAAGAAAGGAAACAAGGCAGAGCGCTGCTATAAAAAGACCTATGCTCATCCATTCCTCATCTCTCGAAGAAGCCAGGAAAAATACCAGCAAAGCGTAGATAATACTCAATGCTATTCCCAGGCCCCATTCCGGACGGGAATATAAATTGTACTTTTTCAGTAATTGCAGAAACAGGATTTTTTCCTCTTTATCCATATTTCCGAAGCGAACCAATCCCTTGTTTCGTACCTGGCGGAAAAACCACTTGCCGTCTTTTTCCAATTGCAGAAAATTGACGCCTTCTCCGTATTCTTCTTTCTTTTTAGTTCCTTTTTTCCACACTACCCGAACTTCCCACCCCGCAGATTGCAGGTCATTGGCAAGTGCCTGTAAAGTAGTACCGTCAAACCGGTCTGCTTTAAATTGATCGTACATGTATATCTGTTTTTAAAACCTGATGTGTTTTTGTGGTTATCCTATTTTTAACTCTTGAATTGGTTATATTCACACAACATACACAACGGGTTTATTTTTAGTCAAAAATAAAGATCTGCGGCTTATCCGAAAATCCCGGAAAACCATTATTTAACTCAATTCCTCCCCGATTATATCTTTCTACCCAAAGGGTCTTTATTCATTTTAATCCGCAATCCCTATGGAAAAAGAAAGCCGGAAAGAATATAAAAGAGCATTATTATTAGTCCATTTTTCGTGCCTATGTAGCAACAGTGCCGTGGCAGTCCTGTTCCTATTCGTTTTTCGAAGCTACACCGTTTTCCAAAATACCGGAAATCAGGGATTTCAAAAAAAACACTACCGGGGTATATTTGTAAAACACTAAACCGGTCGCCCGGATAGAAGGGGATAATTTTATCCGGAACTTATCGGTGAATTAGTATGTTTGGGGTAATGAAATAGCCATAAACAAGCAAATTAAACACAGAACTTAATTTGTTTTATGGCTATTTCTATTTTTCGGTACGGGCTGCTTTTAGTTACAGGTTACAAATATAAAACACCCAACCTTACATCCGGCCCTGCAATTCCCCGGTCAATTCTGCCAGGGAAACGGCTTTTTGTTCACCTGTCTGCATATTTTTCAGGGTATATTGTCCCTTGCGCATTTCTTCTTCTCCTACCAGTACCGTAAATGGAATACCTCGTTTATCCGCATACTGCATCTGCTTTTTCATTTTGGCATTATCCGGGTATAATTCCGCTTTAACACCTTCTTTCCGCAATGCCAGCAGGGTTTTCATACTGTATAATGCTTCCGCTTCGCCGAAATTGATAAACAGCGCCCGGGACGAAGAAGTTACGGTTTCGGGAAAAAGTCCCAGCTCTTCCAAAACCAGGTAAATACGATCCAGGCCAAAAGAGATCCCTACACCACTAATGCCTTTGAGTCCGAATATCCCGGTCAGGTCGTCATATCGTCCGCCGCCACCAATGGACCCCATGGCAACTCCCGGGGCCGATACTTCAAAAATAGCACCTGTATAATAATTCAGTCCCCGTGCCAGGGTTACATCAAGGTCAAGCACCGCGGTTTGTAACCCGGTTTCTTCTATAGTATTACAAATAAAGCGTAATTCTTCCACACCTTTACGCCCCTCTTCGGAGGTGCTTAAAAGTTCTGCCAGGCGATCGAGTTTTTCCCCGGTAGCCCCGTTAAAGTGAAACAGGGGCTGTACTTTTTCTATGGCAGTTTCGGAAATTCCCTTTTCCAGCATTTCCTTTTTTACGCCGTCCTCTCCTATTTTATCCAGCTTGTCCAGCGCTACGGTAAAATCGATCAGCTTGTCTTTCTCCCCTATGACCTCGGCAATGCCCGAAAGTATCTTCCGGTTGTTCATTTTTATGGTTACGCCTTTCAACCCGAGGGAAGTAAATACCGTATCATACAATTGTACGAATTCCACCTCCTGCCAGAGCGACTGTGACCCGACTACATCGGCATCGCACTGATAGAATTCACGAAAACGTCCTTTCTGGGGGCGGTCTGCCCGCCATACCGGCTGTATCTGGTAGCGTTTAAACGGAAAGTCTATTTCGTTCTGGTGCTGTACCACATAGCGTGCAAAGGGAACGGTAAGGTCATACCGGAGGGCTTTTTCCGTAATTTTCCCGGTAAGCAGCAGGCTGTCCTTCTGTTCGTAAAGACTATCTTCTACTTTTTTGAGAAAATCCCCGGAATTGAGTATTTTAAAAATAAGCCGGTCTCCTTCTTCTCCGTACTTTCCCATCAGCGTAGAAGAATTTTCAAAGCTGGGTGTTTCTATCGGCTGAAACCCGAAAAGTTCAAAATTGGTCCGGATTACGGAAATAATATAATTTCTCCTGGCTACTTCCGTGGGAGAAAAATCACGGGTTCCTTTGGGTATACCTGGTTTTTGTGCCATTGGATGGTCTGATTGTTTCTGGTTTGCTTCTTGGTCCGTACCGAAATTGAAGAACACTGCCTTTTAACTCCACTATCACCGTTTCGGACTCCGGATTTTTATTACGGGCAAATATCTTAATTTTTGCTAACATGACAGAACACCGTACAGGCAAAGTTGAGACCGGTAACGGGTATCCGGGGTAGTTTTTACTCTTCTTTAAGTATTTCATCGAACCAGCGGTATAATTCTCCCCTGGTTATTACTCCTCCTTTTTCTATCAGTTCAAACTTATCTTTGTTCTTATCGTCAGAATACGCTTTGGTAGCTGTCATAATGTCTACCATATCCGTCATAAAGTGTTTTTTAAACCAGTCAAAACCAATTTTGGTCGTCAGGTCAATGTCCGGATTGAGTATTCTTATAGCAATAAGTTTCATTTCCTTATCGGTCATATAAAACAAATGCATCTGCCGTGCCGAGATATTTTCCAGGTATTCTGCTTTGGCCAGGACGCCTTCCCAGATAAGGTCACTGAATATATCCAGTTCTTCTTCCACCGTTCCGGGTTGTTCTTTTTTGATCTTTGTCCATTCGTCGGCAGTGATGGATTGTGTGGCCAGAAAATTGATAAATTCCGGGTGCAGTTCTTCCAGTTGTTCTTTTGTAAGTCTCCTGTATTTCATAGTTCCGTCTGCTTTTTAACCAAAAAGAAAATCGCCTAAAAAATTACTTTTTAGACGACTTTCAAAGATCTATATCTTAAATACTTACTTTACTTCGGCAACTACTTCAAAAGGAAAGTCTACAATAACTTCCCTGTGCAGCCGGATAACAGCGTTGTATTTTCCGGTTCTTTTTATAATGCCACCATTGATGTTGATGAACTTTTTTTCGATGCTCTGTCCTTCTTTTTCCAGTGCTCCCGCAAGGTCGATATTGGAAATAGAACCAAACAGTTTATCTCCGGCTCCGGCTTTTGCCGTGATTTTCACCTCCAGTTTGTTAAGGGCATCTGCAACTTTTTTGGCATCATCGATAACCTTTTGTTCTTTAAATGCTCTCTGCTTGAGATTCTCTGCCAGTACTTTTTTGGCAGAAGTTGTAGCCAAAACGGCAAAGCCCTGAGGAATCAGATAGTTACGTCCGTAACCGTTTTTTACGGTTACTACGTCATCTTTGAATCCTAAATTATCTACGTCTTTCTTTAATATTAATTCCATTGTCTGCCTTTTTTTATTTTAACAAATCCGCTACATAAGGCATCAAAGCCAGGTGACGTGCTCTTTTGACAGCTACAGCCACTTTTCTCTGGTACTTCAATGATGTTCCTGTTAATCTACGAGGTAAAATTTTACCCTGCTCGTTTACAAACTTCAGCAGGAAATCCGGGTCTTTGTAATCGATGTATTTGATTCCGGATTTTTTAAATCGGCAGTATTTCTTAGCCTTGCTGGTTTCAATGTTCAGGGGGGTAAGATATCTTATTTCCCCGTCTTTTTTACCTTTGGCTTGTTGTTCGATAGATGACATAATTCCTAAGCTTTTTGGTTTAATTTATTCCTTCTTTTCTCTGCCCAAGCTACAGCGTGCTTGTCCAGTTTTACGGTTAAAAACCGCATAACTCTCTCGTCCCTTCTGAATTCGGTCTCATAAGTGTCCAGGATTTCTCCGGCCACTTTGAATTCGAACAAATGGTAAAAGCCACTTTTCTTGTGCTGAATAGGGTAAGCCAGTTTTTTAAGCCCCCAATCTTCTTTGGATACAAATTCTGCTCCCCTGGAAATTAAGAAATCTTCGAACTTCTTAACTGTTTCCTTTACCTGGGTCTCAGATAAAACGGGATTAAGAATGAAAACAGTTTCGTAATGATACATAATTATTTTTTTTATTTTGTGGGTGCAAAAGTACTCTTTTGTAAATTAACAACAAAAAATATACGGACAATATTTGTCCTAACCGGAATTTTATTCTTTTTTTTACGTAAAATTGTGTCAAAGCAAAAAAATTCTGTAAAATTGTTTATTATTTTTGTCTTACTAATATAGAATATCTGGCATCCCGGCACATAAACTACTTTTTACAGAATCGCCCCATCGGTTTATATTCCCGGCACAATTTTTGTACTAAGGAAAAGAACTTAACCCAAAATGCAGCAGCACAGCAATGAAGATGAATTGCATAATTGTAGATGATTCGAATATTCAGCGAATGGCGGTAGCCAAACTTATTAAGAACAATACCTCCCTTCAACTTATAGCTGAATACGGAAATGCTATTGAGGCGAAAAACGGGTTAAAACTAAAAAAGATAGACCTGATATTTCTGGATATAGAAATGCCTATCATCACCGGGTTTGACCTCCTGGAATCTTTACAGGACCCGCCCCAGGTGATCCTCATTACCGGAAAGGCGGAATATGCCCTGCGGGCTTTTGACTATGATGTAACGGACTATCTTCATAAACCCATTTCCGCAGAACGTTTTGAAATAGCGGTAAAAAGGGCACTGGAAAAACACAAACTGAAAACAGTTGCCAGGGAAGATGACGATTATATCTTTGTAAAAAGTAATCTGAAAAAACACAAGATTTTCCTGAATGAGATCAAATGGATAGAAGCATTGGGAGATTATGTGAAACTGATTACCGAAGAAGAGGGTATCATTGTACTCTCTACCATGAAATCTTTTGAACAGGAACTTCCGGAGGAGCGTTTTATGCGGATTCACAAATCGTTTATCATCAACCTGGATAAGGTAGACCGGTATAACAGCCGTGTCGTGGAAGTCAGCGGTACCAAACTCCCCTTGAGCCGTAACCGCAAAGCCAAACTGGCCGAAATACTGAAAAAATAACAGGTTTTCAGATTTCCGGAACCCGGTGGCTTCGATACATCCCGAACTAAGTTCGGGACACTCAGCCACCTTGTTAGGTCAAACCTGTAACCTGCACCTCCTTCACTTAACTTTGCATCAATAACAATCGACATCAAATGTGGTACGGATACTGCGGTATGAAGCAATTGCTGCAAAACTTTTATGGACACGCCATATTCCGCTTTTAACGGATTTCGGGTTTTGTCCCGGCGGAATTTTTATGAGTATATCTTTTATGTACAGGTTTCTGACCCGCCCGACAGACGGGGATTCGGGCCCCAGGATAAGATCTTTTTTCCATCCCGAAGCACTGAAATAGTTTCGCAGCGCCCCGGAAAACCAATCTGCACCTTCGTGTACGGTATTATAATTACGGTGGCGCAATGATATTTTTATAAGCCGGTAATAGGGGGGATACAAAAACTGCTTCCTGTCATTTAACTGGTCCCTCAGCATATCACCGTATTTGTTCATCGATGCTTGTTGTAATATCTGGTGGTATGGGTTGTATGTCTGTATCAGCACCTTCCCTCTTTTTTCTGTTCTCCCGGCACGGCCTGCCACTTGCAGGATCAATTGAAAACTCCGTTCAAAAGCACGAAAATCCGGGTAGTTGAGTAGGTTGTCCGCATTCATAATACCCACCAGGGTTACATTCCGGAAATCCAGACCTTTAGTCAGCATCTGCGTGCCTACCAGAATATCTATCTCCTGCTGTTCAAAAGCCGTAATGATTTTTTCGTAGCCATATTTACCCCTCGTGGTATCGGAATCCATTCTTCCCGTTCTGGCCTGCGGAAAAATAGATCGCAATTCTTCTTCTACCTGTTCCGTTCCCAAACCTCGTGTATCGAGATCACTGCTTCCGCAGGCAACACAACTTTCCGGCAGGGCCATGTGGTAACCGCAGTAATGACACCTCAGTTGTTTCCGTATCCGGTGATAGGTAAGGCTTACATCGCAACTCGGGCATTGCGGGCTATGCCCGCAGGTATTGCATTCCATAACCGGCGCATATCCCCTGCGGTTCTGAAACAGGATCACCTGCTCTCCAATGGCAAGGCATTCTTCTATTTCCTCTATCAAACGATCGGAAAAATGGCCTTTCATTCTTTTTTTCCTGTGCTTCTCCTTTATATCTACGAGTTCCATTTCCGGCAGGAGTACATTACCATATCTGCGGGTAAGGCCTACCAGCCCGTATTTTTCCATTTTGGCATTATAGCTGCTCTCTACACCGGGTGTGGCAGACCCCAGTAACGTCTTTGCCCCGTGCAACCGGGCCAGTACAACGGCAACATCGCGGGCGTGATATCTCGGAGCAGGATCGAATTGCTTGAAAGATACTTCGTGCTCTTCATCTACCACTACCAATCCGAGGTTGGTAAACGGTAAAAATACCGAAGACCTTGCTCCTACGACAATCCGGGCTTTTGGGGAATTTTGAAGCAGATTGTTCCACACTTCTACCCTCTCGTTGTTGGAGTACTTGGAATGGTACACACTTACTTTTTCTCCGAAATACCCCTGTAACCGATGGATAAGCTGGGACGTAAGGGCTATTTCGGGCAAAAGATAGAGTACCTGTTTTCCCAGGGCCAGTGTTTCTTCGATAAGTTTTACGTAGATCTCCGTTTTACCGGAAGAGGTAATACCGTATAAAAGGGTGACATCGCGGGTTTGAAAATGTTCTTTGATCCCGGAAAGGGCCTTTACCTGGAATTCGTTCAGCTCCTTGGAACTGCTCACGGGCTTACCGGAATATTCCACCCTGTCCGTTTGTATGTAATAATCTTCCAGGATTTCTTTGTCTGCCAGGCTTTTAACAACTGCTGCGGATGCCCCGGATTTTTCCTGTAATTCTTTAAGTTTCACAGGTTTTCTGGTAGTTGCGGAGAGTGAAAAGAGTGTTAGCAATACGTCCTTCTGTTTCGGAGCCCTGTTCAGGGTATCCAACAGTTCGCGCAATGCATCTTCCTCTTCATAACGGGAGGTTAACCGGACAAATCGCACCAGTTTCGGGCGGTATTGTTCCTGTATTTCCTCTTTTACCCGTATGACATCTTTTTCCAGCAATCGTTTCAATACGGGAAGTATATTCTTTTTATCGAGAATGGCCGTAATTTCGGTTACTTTAAGTATCGGTTGGTGCTGTAGCGCTTCATATACCAGCCATTCGTCATCTTTTAGCGTAGTTTCGGGAGCCCGGAATTCCTCGTTCTTCAGCACAATGGTTTCGCTCTCCAGAAGCAGGGTGCCCGGCAAGGCAGCCCGAAAAACTTCTCCTGCCGAACACATGTAGTACCCGGCCATCCAGAACCACAATTCCAGTTGTTTTTCCGTTACTACCGGGCTTTCGTCCAGTATCTGGTGGATTTCTTTTGCTTCGTATAGTTGTGGAGGGGTTTGATGAAGTTTGCACGCAAGTGCAGTATATATTTTAGACTTGCCAAAAGGAACCGCTATCCGCATCCCCGGTTGTATAAAATGAAATTCCTGTTCCGAAATACGGTACGTAAATTGTTTTTCTACGGGTATGGGCAGAATAACGTCTACGAAATACTGTTGCATGCAACAAAGATATGAAAAGGACGGGGGACCGGCGACGGGTAATCGCCGGAAATTATTCCCGACGCTTTCTTAAACGAAATCCGGAGCCACGGATGGTACCCGGTTGTATTTTCGATTTCCCCCGAAAAAAAGGACCGGATCTTTATTGTACCCGAAACCAGTTTTGTGTGCGGTAAAAGAAAGCTACATATCCCCTTACATTAAGCATATCCGGATCGCTTTCGTCCACCCATAATTTACAACGATATTCTTTTCCCTTGTTCGGGTCCAGGATACTTCCTCCGGAATATTCACTACCGTCTTTTTTCAGGCCGTCAATAATAACCATCCCCAATATAGGCTGGTCTTTTTTATCTCCCTTACACTTATCGCATTTAGCATCCAGTTTTTCCTTGTTGAGTATCTCTACCACTTTACCATAAATCTTACCTCCCTGTTCGTAAATCTCCACAACGGATTTTTCTTTACCTGTCTCATCGTCTATCGTCTTCCATTTTCCTAAAATATCCTGGGCGGTCACCGATAAGGTGGCAAGCAGGAAAAACGCCCCGCTTAGTATTATTAATTGCTTCATTTTATCTGTTTTTGTGATTATATAAATAAATATATTAAAATTTTTGTTTCAAACTACGAAGGGAAGCATTTAGTTCAAATCCGAGGAGCAGGATATTGGAGTTCAACCAAATGTACAACATCAGAATAAGTAACGCCCCTATGGAACCGTAGAGTTCATTGTATTGCGAAAAGTTTTCTATGTAAACCCCGAAAAAATACGAAGTCAGGACAAATAATATCGTGGTCAGCAAGGCTCCTGGCGAAAAAAAACTGGTATGTTTACCTTCTATGGTACCGAAATAATAAAGAATAGAGGTAAAAAGGTAAGCGATGAATACAAAAAACAGGTATTTCCCGATCCCGATCCAAAGTTCCGCGTTTTCGATATATCCTCTCTCGATAAGTCCGTCTATAACATCCGTCTGAAAAAACACAAAAGCCGCAACGGAAAATAACAGTAACAGAGCCATGATAACCGCTACACCGAGGGCTACAAAATACTGGCGCACCACATTCCTGCTTATTTTTACGTGATAAGAGTTTTCGAATCCCCCGAACACGGCATTAATACCGTTAGTCATCAGAAAAACGGAAAGTAAGAATACCGAAGAAAGCAGGCTCCCCCTTTTTTTACCGGCAATATCACTGAAAATGGGATTAAAGTAGGATGCGGTTTCCGGTGGTAACAAGCCGTCTATAAAATGTAGAAACTGTGCCTGGAAATCCCGTATGGGAACAAATGGAATAAGGTTGAGCACAAAGAGCAGAAAGGGAAATATAGCCATAAAAAAGCTAAAGGAAATAGCACTTGCCCTGTATGTAAGCGCTCCTTTTACAATTCCCAATACGTACATTTCGAGCAGGTCATAAACGGAAAGCCCTTCGAAAGCTCTCAGTTTTATCTTTTTGAAAAAAGCAACGAGAAGGTTTACCACCGGTATCTTAGAAAGTTTTTCTTCGATTTCTATAGACATACTGCTCTTCGATTGGGGCCTGCCTACAGGCAGGGATTTACAATTTCTGCAACGGTTTCACCGTTTCGTTTTTTCAGTACTGATCGTGAACCGCCTTAAGGCTGAGATCCATATTATATACGGAATGGGTCAATGCCCCGGAAGATATGTAATTTACCCCGCATTCTGCATATTTGCGTATGGTATTTTCATCGATCCCCCCCGAAGATTCGGTCTGGCACTTTTCTCCTATCCACTTTACGGCCGCCACGGTGTCCTCAAAAGTAAAATTGTCCAGTAATATACGATACACGCCATCAGACTGCAATATCTCCTCTACTTCCTGCATATTTCTGGCCTCGACGATTATCTTCAGGTCCTTTCCTTTTTCCGCCAGATATTTCCCGGTTTTTTCTATCGCTTTGGTAATCCCCCCCGCAAAATCGATGTGATTGTCTTTGAGCATGATCATGTCGTACAGGGCAAACCTGTGATTCTCTCCACCTCCTATTTTTACCGCCCATTTCTCCAGGGCCCTTATTCCGGGAGTAGTCTTTCTGGTATCGAGTATTCCGGTCCCCGTACCTTGCAGAAGGTTTACATATTTAGCCGTTTTTGTCGCTATGGCACTCATCCGCTGCATGGCGTTGAGTACCAATCTTTCCGCTTTAAGAATGGACCTGGAACTTCCTGACACAAAAAAAGCAATATCGCCTTGCTTTACCTTTTCCCCGTCCGGTATCAACACCTCGACCTTCATATCTTCATCGACATGATTAAAAACTTTTCGGGCAAAATCCACTCCGGCAATAATTCCCTGGTCCTTTACCAGGAGTTTCGCTTTTCCTTTTGCAGATTCCGGTATACAAGCCAGGGAACTGTGATCTCCATCCCCGACATCTTCCCGGATGGCATTCACTATAATAAGATCTATCTCACGGTCGAATTGTTCTTTTGATATCATTTTTCGGACAGTTTTATCGCTAAAATACTAAGAAACTGTTTAAATTATACTCTTTTTTATTCCGGGTTGGGAAACTACCTCCTTAAACCGGGCAGCCAAAGTTACGAACAGAACATTTCCGGGAAAAATTTATTCCCGGTGTTCTCAGGGCAAACACATCATAATTGCGTAATTCTATGTTTAAGGTTTGTTGCCGGTTACCGGTTTGCCAGTTTCCCCATTGTTGATTAGTTCGGAGTCGGTTAGTTAGGGAGTTGAAACGAAAAACCTTCCCTACAAAACTCCGGAACTCCATCCCGTTAATATTGGGACTCCCAAACTTAGCACCCAATATCTTCTATCTTTATCAGGTTCCTGAGCAGCCGAAGGGCAATCTTCATCAATAACAACAAATCACTATAAATCACCAACGCCCCTCATCTCCTTGTCTCCTTGTCACTTTGCCTCCCAGTATTTCACCCCCCTCATCAGTCTTCTCTTAATATGATGCGTTTACCCTGCCGGTGTTCTCTGACTTTCTCTGTCCTTTATAAAAAAAACAGCAACACAGGGAGATTTACACAAAAATCCTTGTTTTCTACACTTCGCTCCGTTTATTTTGTCCTATGAACATAAAGCTCCTCGCCATAGGCAAGACAGACAACACCGCTTTACAGTCGCTAATACAGGATTATGAAAAGCGGCTGGGTTTCTATGTGCGCTTTTCCATGGAGATCATCCCGGATATACGGAATGCGGGAAAACTCAGTGAGACACAGCAGAAAGAAAAGGAAGGCGAACTTATTCTCAAAAAACTGCAATCTACGGATATCCTGGTTTTACTGGATGAAAACGGTAAACAGTTCTCTTCCGTTGGCTTTTCGGAATTCCTTCAAAAAAAGATGAATTCGGGAATCAGGCAGCTCGTATTTGTCATTGGCGGCCCTTATGGCTTTTCGGATGCAATATACCAAAAGGCGCAGGGAAAACTATCTCTTTCCGCCATGACCTTTTCGCACCAAATGGTCCGACTGTTCTTTACGGAACAATTGTACCGGGCCTTTACCATACTGAATAACGAACCTTATCACCACAGGTAATAAATACAAATAGTGACCTGTTGTTTTAAATTTTATTACATCCTATGAAACTGGTTTTTGCCACACACAATAAGAACAAGCTTTACGAAGTACAGGCTTTACTGCCGGAAAGTATTACCGTTCTAAGCCTTGACGATATAAACTGTAACGAAGACATTCCGGAAACTTCCGATACCATAGAAGGGAATGCGGTGCAAAAAGCGGATTATATCCGGGAAAAATACGGTTACGACTGTTTTGCCGACGATACCGGACTGGAAGTACATTCCCTGGACGGAGCCCCCGGAGTATATTCTGCAAGATATGCCGGGGAAGCAAAAGATCCTGAGGCCAATACGGCAAAACTCCTGGAAGAGTTACGGAATAAACCGGACAGAAGCGCCAGGTTTAAAACTGTTATTGCCTTACACCTTGACGGGGAGCAATTACTTTTTGAAGGGATTGTTAACGGTACTATTGCACAGCAGAAATCCGGAGACAAAGGATTTGGATACGACCCTGTATTCACTCCCGACGGTTACGACAAAACCTTTGCGCAACTACCCCTGGACATAAAAAACAATATAGGTCACCGCGGAAAAGCTGTAAAACAGCTTATCGAATATCTGAAAGATAAAGGGTAAACACCCCTAAAACACGCCTACTATGCCAATTCTTCCCGGACCTACATTAAAGTTCCAGGAGATTTTACTTCGTTTACCCGGATAAGAAGACGCGTATTTGGAATCGAGATAATGGTCTATGGCTTCCACGGTGGCGACACTAATAGCCAGGCTAAGCACCACATCCGATAACCAATGCGCCCCTTCCCACAAACGGGATACCGGGGGAATAAGGCCCACGGTATAAATACCGGCTTTAGCCCAGGGATTATTAACAAGCTTTGCCAGGGCATAAGCATTGGTAAACGATAGTATGGCATGCCCGGAAGGGAATGAATGATAATCGGCATCTTCCGGAAAGGGATCGAAAGTATCTTTGGACTTTCCGGTCCGTGGCCTTGCCCGTCCCACTACCAATTTGCTCACCTGCTGTAACAGGCCGGCGGTGCTGGCAGAGGAAATAAGAAGGACACCGGTTCGCCGCCATTTCTCATTTTTTGTCACCAGCCCCGTCAGGTAAACCGCACCGGTAAGCATGTAATTGTTCTGCGGACTACCGTAGTACCAACCGTAATCGCGTATAATTTGCGGCACATCGTCCCTTTGCCTTGCAAAAAATCTATTCGTTTCGTCATCAGCCAGAAAAATCAGCCCTGTACCTACCATAACCCCTCCGAAAGTCAGCCAGTCATCTCCGTCCCAATGAAAAGGCCTGCTATAGGCATGTGCCATTCCCCCGAAAATATTGGCGCCGTCATATTTGAACATTTGCCACCTGGTCAGTTCTTCCTCTGGATTTTCTTCTTCCTCCTGCCCGTAAGCGGTAAAAGAAACTGCCAGAAAGATTACTACAAAAAGTATCCGCAAAGCTGAAATAACGGGTCTAGCCATAAATTTTTCTTTTATCGTTATCGCAAAAGTATAAAGTTCGCCGCAAGATACGATAAAAGCAAAAAGCCGGATGGCCCGCATTGAAAATTTTGCAAAAGTACCGGGTACATCAATTTTTCCCTGTCTCGAAGAAAGACACTTTAAACCCGGAATTTTCCAGTCGGATCACATCGCTCGTGTCTCCCAGTATTTCATCTACCAGTCCGTAATCCCTGGCTTCGGGGGCACTCATAAACTTGTCCCTTAAAAAGAGTTCTTCCACTTCTTCTCGAGATCTCCCCATATTATTACCGAAAATATGAAACAATTGTACCTGGAGGCGTTCCTGTTCGTGCGTGGCAATGCGCACATCTTCCGTATACCCTTTGGCGCCCCCGCTTGCCGGATGCATATGCACGGTAGCATGAGACAAGGCATAACGCCTGCCTTTGGCCCCGGAAGTAAGGAGGGCGGTAGCCATACTTCCCGTAAACCCCACGGCTACCGTCGATACCGGGGCCGACATCATTTTCATGGTATCGTAAATTGCCATTCCCGCATAGACACTGCCACCGGGGCTTTGAATATAAAGATCTATCTGCTTTTTAGGGTCCTGGCTATTGAGATAAAGCAATTGCGCCACGATAACATTAGCCACCTGATCGTCTATGGCCGATCCTAAAAAAACAATGCGTTCTTTAAGTAACAGGCTGTAAATATCGTACGCCCGCTCTCCCCTGTCGCGGTTATCGATAACCATAGGGATTACTCCGGATGAAAGTTCCATATCAAAATACTATTAAAAGGTTTATGGGTTCTGATGAATTGATAAGCAGCGTGTTCCTGCTTTTTTCCTTACCTAGTTTCCAAAGAGTTTTCGTACCCTCTCCCGGAAGCCCTTGTATCTTCTTTCGGAAAAAAGTTTATGATCTGCGGAAGCTATCTCCGTCCTTAACTTTTTCCTTCCGTATGCCCGGACGTAATCGTAAGCCCGTTGTTGCGCAGCGAGTTTATCTTCCAGCTCTTTATCCAGGTGAAGCTTCACATGCATCACCAGGGCTTCCGCTTCATCTTCTCTTCCAAATATGTGATCTTCGAGTTGTTTGATCTCACGCAGTGAAGTCCTCATAGTTCAGGGATTTTTCTTTGACTGTATCTCTTACTTTTTCCAGGCATTTATATTTCTGTACCGTTGCGGAGCGTACACTTGTAAAACCAAAACGCTCTGCCATTTCCTTCATATTGTAATTATCGTAGTAGAAAGCCCTGAGCATGTCCATACATTTTCTTCCCGCCTGGTCCAGGTATTCCATAATATTTACCGATACGGATATTTCCGGCAAGGGCATTTCGTAATTGTTTTCCGCAAAACCATTTCGCTCTTCTTCTCCGGAAAATCTCTTACCTTCCGCATACATCCTGTACCACAGTTTTTTGGCAACACCCATAAGATACGCCTTTTCGTTCCGAACGTACCGGGAATCCGAGGCAATGACCTGCTCATAATAGACCACCAGGCATTCCTGAAAAATATCTCTGGCACAATCCAGCGTCCCTCCCCTCTTTCGCACATAAGCGGCTACATCCGGAAAGAACGACTTATATAAATCCAGGAAAAATGCTTCCCTGTCCTGATATGTTTTTAACCTGTATTGCATGGTTGCGAATAAGAATGTTTTATAAGTATGTGTACTTTTTGGATGTATTATCACCTGAAAAAAGAATATTTTTTCAGGCAAAGGGATATTTTACATCGTTTTAGTAGCATATTTACGGTACAAAAAAGACTTTCATCTCTCTAACTAGGTCTGATACAATTAATTCCATCTCTTTCCGCGGGTATAAAAAATTAGTAAAAAATAGCGAATAACCGCGAATAAACAGTACCTTTGCCCCTTATTTTAATTTTATTTATGAACAAATTTAAACAATTAGGACTGAACGACCTGCTTTTAAAGGCCATTGAAGATATGGGTTTTGAGACACCCTCCGAGGTACAGGAAAAGGCTATTCCGGTTCTACTCGCCAACGACACCGATATGGTAGCCCTGGCACAGACGGGAACGGGAAAAACGGCAGCGTTCGGATTTCCGCTTATCCAAAAGATAGATGCAAATGACAGGACCACACAGGGACTCATCCTTTCTCCCACCAGGGAATTGTGTTTGCAGATCACCAATGAACTGAAAAATTACTCCAAATATGTTAAAGGCCTGAATGTTGTGGCCATTTATGGAGGAGCCAGTATTACCGCACAGGCTAGTGATATAAAAAAAGGGGCGCAGATCATCGTAGCTACACCGGGTAGAATGCAGGATATGATCAACCGCAGAATGGTAAATATATCCAGTATAGATTACTGTATACTGGATGAAGCGGATGAAATGCTCAACATGGGATTTTATGAAGACATCACTTCCATACTCTCCCACACCCCGGAAGAAAAGAATACCTGGCTGTTTTCGGCGACGATGCCCAAAGAAGTAGCTACCATAGCCAAGAAATTCATGTCTCAGCCCGAAGAGATCACTGTTGGGGCCAAGAACTCCGGAACAGATACCGTACAACACGAATACTACCTGGTAAATGGGCGCGACCGTTACCAGGCCCTGAAACGCTTATCCGATGCTAATCCGGATATTTTCTCCGTAGTTTTTTGCCGTACCAAGAGAGATACGCAAAACGTAGCGGAAAAACTGATCGAGGACGGCTATAATGCCGCGGCATTGCACGGAGACCTGAGCCAGAACCAGAGAGACATGGTAATGAAGGCTTTCCGCAGCAGGCAAATACAGATGCTGGTTGCCACAGATGTGGCTGCAAGAGGGATAGATGTTGATGATATTACCCATGTTATTAATTACCAGCTTCCGGACGAAGTGGAAACCTACACCCACCGCAGTGGTCGTACAGGACGGGCGGGAAAATCAGGAATCTCCATGGTTATCCTTGCCAAAAGTGAAATACGAAAGATCCGGGCGATCGAAAAGATCATTAAAAAACAGTTCGAAATAAAGACGATTCCCAGCAGCATGGAAATCTGCGAAATACAACTGTATCACCTGGCCAGCAAAATAAAGAATACCGAGATCAATGAAGAAGTAAATCATTATCTCCCTGCCATTAATGATGTTCTTCGCGATTTAGACAGGGAAGAACTCATTAAAAAAATGGTGTCTGTGGAATTCGGCAGGTTTTTCAACTACTATAAAAACGCCAAAGACCTCAATGTCAATGCAGGTCCGGATAACCGCAATCAACACTCTTCCGACGATATACCGGATCGCGGCGATGTACGTTATTTTATAAACGTAGGGGAACGTGACGATTACGACTGGAAATCTCTGAAAGATTTTCTCCGGGAAACCGTTGGCCTGGACAGGGACGATGTGTTTAAAGTAGATGTAAAAGAAAGTTTCTCCTTTTTTAATACGGACGCCGTACATACGGAAAGTATTCTGAATATTTTCAACGACTTTAAAATGGACGGGCGTTTTATCAATATCGAAATTTCCAAAAACCCAGGTGGAAGCCGAAAAAGCAAAGGCTGGAAAAAAGGAGGTAACACCAGGTTCAACGCCGGTGATAAAGATAAAGGATTCAGCAAAAAAGGCAAAAAAGGAAGGAGAAGATAAGCTTTTTCCGATATGATTTCACAGAACTTTCCGAAAGAATCTACTGCCTGTTCCTCCGGAGCGGTACTTTCGGAAAGTTCTTTTATAATCCGGATACTTGCTCAGCTTGTACAATACAGGTTAAGGGAAAATTTTCTATAAGGACAAAGCTGTTAATTGTATATTAAAAAATTGTCCGAACACGCATTTTTTTAATTTTGGTTTAGTATTTTTAGCCTCCCGGCAAACCCCGACGGAAAGGACCGAATGCGGACAGAGATTTTATCAATGTAAGTACTGCCCGCTCCGCACCCCGGGAAAAATAAATTGACTAGTGAGAAAGATAATTCCTTTTATAATTACCCTGTTCTTTACGGTTCTGTGCTTTTCTCAGGAGGCAGACAAAGTTAAAGGTGTTGTGTTTAATATCAGTACGGACAGAGTAATGGATAATGTACACGTAGTAAACCTTAACCAGGTGGTAGGTACTGTTTCCAATCCGCAGGGAGAGTTCCGGATCACTGCCAGTGTAAACGATACCCTGTACTTTTCATTCCTCGGGTTTAAATCCATAAAAATAAGGGTCACCAACGATATGCTCAAGTTTGACGGCACACGGATTGGTATGACAGAGCTTGCTTATGCCCTTGAAGAAGTAGTAATACGGCCATACAAACTTACCGGTTACCTGGACATTGACGCCAAAAACATTCCGATAAACAATGCCGGTCGCTACAGCATATCCGGATTGCCCAAGGGATACGAGGCCGGAAGTGCCAATCCCGGAGCAATATCCAAAGTGCTTGGCGCTATTTTTAACCCGGTGGATTTCCTGCATAATGTTTTCGGCAAAAAACCCACGGAAATGCGTAAGCTTCGTAAGATGAAGGAAGACGATGAAATACGAAATCTTCTGGCATCCAAATTTGACCGGGAAACCCTGAGCGAATTACTTCAGTTAGATCGCGTGGATATAGATGAAATTTTGCGTAACTGTAACTATTCCAAAGACTTTATCCGCACCGCAAACGATCTTCAGATCCTGGATGCCATTCACGACTGTTACGAAGAATACAAAGTACTAAACCGGGTAGAATAGACGAAAAGATTACAGGGATAGCCGAATTTACGCACCTTCATAATATCTTTTAAGTACGTCTTCTATACTTTTGATGGATTTTTGAGACCAATGAATCCTTTTTTCGAATATTTCTTTTTCTGATAATTGCCAGGATATTCCGGATTTTTTAAGTTTCCCGGTCAATGTATGGAGAATTACTGCAGCGGAAACCGAAATATTAAGACTCTCCGTAAATCCTGCCATGGGTATTTTAAGATACCCGTCTGCCTGTGTTAATATCTCCTCGGAAAGCCCCTCTTTTTCCGTACCGAAAAATAATGCCGATTTTTCGGAAACATCAAAATCCTCCACATAACAGGAGTCGTCATGCGGTGTGGTGGCAATGATACGGTAGCCTTTTTTTCGCAGTTGCCCCATACATTCCCGGGCAGATGCATAACGATGTACATCCACCCATTTCTGGGCTCCCATAGCTATATTCTTGTCCAGCCGCTTACCGAATCGCTCTTCTATGATATGCATGTCCTGTATCCCGAAAACATCGCAACTACGTATAACGGCACTGGTGTTGTGCATTTGGAAAACGTCCTGTATGGCAACGGTGAAATGCCGGGTACGGCGGGACAATATATCCAGGAACTTTTCTTTTCTTTCTTCGGTCAGAAAGCCTTCCAGGTATTCTAACAGTGCTTTATCTGCCATTGGTATACACTTTTTGCAACTTGAACCCGTTTACGGAAAGCAGTGCAATTCATTTTTTAAATACATTCATTTTTAAACGCGCACAATTTACATTATTTTAGACTAAAATTTAAATCGTGCCTATCAACACACAGGGCAAACACACCACGCGCAGAGCGTCTGACCATGTGAAAATGTGGGAATGTGAAAATTCGATAATGTGAATGAGGTAAAGGAGCCAGGGAAATGAGAGGATAGAGATTGTAAAGGTGACCGGGAGACGAGATGCCCCGCAGCCCTGCTCTCACTAACCTGTAACTTGTACTTACAATTACAATTTTAGAATGTATTTAACCTGTATGGGCACACTAAAAGGAACCCTTTTTAACCAAACAATAATACTCAGGGCAGTGCCTTAAAAATATTCGAGTGAAAAAAATAGTTGTTTTAACCGGTGCAGGAATAAGTGCCGAAAGCGGAATAAATACTTTCCGGGATGCCAACGGGCTCTGGGAAGGACACGATATCATGGAAGTAGCCTCTCCGGAAGGTTTCCGGAAAGATCCTGTCCTGGTCCTCGATTTTTACAACAAGCGAAGACAGCAGCTTTTTGAGGTAAGCCCCAATGCCGCCCATACCGCCCTTGCCGGATTACAGGAAAAATACGAAGTAGTTATAGTAACCCAAAACGTAGACGACCTTCATGAACGGGCCGGAAGTAAAAACGTCATACACCTGCACGGCGAACTGCTCAAAGCCCGAAGCACTTTTGACGAAGCACTCGTCTACGACTGGAAAAAGGACATTCGCATCGGAGATTTTTGTGAACACAACCATCAATTACGTCCGCACATCGTATGGTTTGGTGAGGCAGTGCCAATGATAGACAATGCCATAGCAGCAGTTTCTCAGGCAGATATCCTTATGATCGTAGGCACCTCCATGCAGGTTTATCCTGCAGCCGGACTGGTCCATTACACCTCGGGAAATATTCCCCTGTATTTCATTGATCCCAAACCGGGTATCGCCGCCGATAGTATCCCGAATCTGACCATAATCCCGGAAAAAGCCACTACCGGGGTACCCAAAGCTATTTCCCGATTCCAAAACTCCCTGTAAAATTGCAAAGCGATATATACGATAAATTGCATTATGTAAATGCCCTTCGACAACGAAGAAAACAACTGTCGGATGAGATCCTGGCCACTCCTTCCCTTTTCCCGGACCTGGTACATGCCTGCTTTTCCGAAGACAAACCGACATCGGCAAAAGCCTGTTGGGTACTCGAATTTGTTTGTAAAGAAAGATTGCACTGGATGGCACCGTATATCGATACCTTTACTACCAACCTACATACACTAAAGTCTGACGGGGCCATACGGTCTTCGGGAAAAGTATGCGAACTCCTCTGTGAAAAGTATTTTGCCAAACACCCGAACCAGATAAAAGAATCCCTCAGCGAAAAACATCTTCGTAAAATCTCCGAAACATGTTTTGACTGGCTTATCGGGGACCAGAAAGTTGCCGTAAAAGCATATGCCATGCGTTGTCTTTTTCTTCTGGGTAGCAAATTCAAATGGATATATCCCGAACTGCGATTGATCCTCATGCAGGGATACGGTGAGCATTCTGCGGCATACCGCTCCAGGGCAAAACACATTCTGGACAAACTTCCGGAAGAGACGTAATTGTGAGTAATAACTCCGATGCCCGGCCGTTCAATATCTCAATTTTACTTAAATTCGCAACATAAACCCTTTTGAATGATGCAGTACGGGTAACCGGGCATGTGTAGTTCGTAATAAAAGCATGTATCCGGGAAAAGAGAATGCAGCAGCCCCGACCCCGGAAAAAATAAAGAAAACACACTAAAACAGAATAAAATGACAAGAAAAGTAGTTATAGTATCGGCCGTAAGGACCCCGATAGGAAGTTTTCTGGGCAGCCTGTCCGGTATTCCGGCTCCGAAACTCGGCGCCATTGCCATACGCGGCGCTCTGGAAAGAATAGGCCTGGCCCCTTCCAAAGTGGATGAAGTACTGATGGGAAATGTCGTACAGGCAGGAGAAGGACAAGCCCCTGCCCGACAGGCAGCAATATATGCCGGAATACCTGACACCGTACCCTGTACCACGGTCAATAAGGTTTGTGCCAGCGGTATGAAAGCGGTAATGCAGGCCGCACAGGCTATTGCTCTCGGTGATGCGGAAATCATAGTAGCCGGGGGAATGGAAAACATGAGCTCTATACCCCATTACGTCCACATGAGAAAAGGAACGAAATTCGGCCCCGCCTCTCTGGAAGACGGGATGCAGAAAGACGGTCTTGTAGACGCTTATGACAACAATGCCATGGGCGTATGCGGAGATGCCTGCGCCCGGGAATACGGTTTTTCCAGGGAAGACCAGGACGAGTTTGCCATTCAGTCCTACAAACGGTCTGCCAATGCCTGGAAAGAAGGAAAATTTAAAGACGAAGTAGTTCCCGTTGAGGTCCCGCAACGAAAAGGAGATCCAGTGCTGGTCGAAGAAGATGAAGAATACGAAAACGTAATCCTGGAAAAGATACCATCCCTTCGTCCTGCATTTACCAAAGATGGTACGGTTACGGCAGCCAATGCTTCCACCATTAATGACGGCGCAGCGGCACTGGTGCTGATGAGTGAAGAAAAAGCTTCGGAACTGGGCCTTACACCCCTGGCTACGATAAAAGGATATGCCGATGCGGCCCAGGAACCGAAATGGTTTACCACAGCACCGGCCAAGGCCTTGCCAAAAGCCCTGGAAAAAGCGGGAGTAGCCATGGAAAACGTGGATTTCTTTGAGTTTAACGAGGCCTTCTCTGTAGTGGGACTGGCTAACATGAAAATATTAGGCCTGACAGATGATAAAGTAAACGTAAACGGAGGAGCGGTTTCTCTCGGGCACCCTCTCGGCTGTTCCGGTGCGCGTATCCTGGTAACGCTCATCCATGTTTTAAAACAAAACAACGCAAAAACCGGTGCTGCCGCCATATGTAACGGAGGCGGAGGTGCATCGGCAATCGTTATAGAAAGATAGTAAATTAGTTCTTAGTCTTTTTAGTCCCGATATATACCGGGACTAAAAAACTCCAAAACTAAAAAAATAAATGCAATACGGAATTTGTAACCTCAGTATCGTTCCTTTACGATCGAATCCCTCCGATACGGCCGAACTTACCTCGCAGGCCCTGTACGGCGAACATTTTAAAGTACTTGAACAACAAAAATACTGGAGCAGAATCCGTCTTGCATTCGACAGGCACGAAGGCTGGATAGACAATAAACAATACCTGTTCATTGAAGAGGACACCTATAAAAACATGGATAAAGATGTTACAGGCCTTTCCTCGGACATGGTAGAATTTATTACCGATCACAACGGGCAGCTTATGCCCGTACCAATGGGATCGCACGTCAGTTCGTCTTCCTTTCTTTCCCATCATTTTGACGGCAGGATACAATCCGGTATACAGAAGAAAGAGGACCTGGTGGAAACCGCATTTTTATTCCTGAACGCACCACATCAATGTGGAGGAAAAACACCCTTTGGTATCGATTCTGCCGGATTGGCACAAATGGTATATAAACTAAACGGGTATCCCCTGCTGAGACAAGCTGCTCAACAAGCCACTCAGGGAGAGGCCCTGAGTTTTATCGAAGAATCCGAACCGGGTGACCTGGCCTTTTTTGATGATGACGAAGGGAATATCGTACACGTAGGTATAATTATGAAAGACAACTACGTTATCCACTCCTACGGAAAAGTACGTATTGACCGCATTGACCACAGCGGAATTTTCAATGTGGATACCCGAAGGCATACACACAAACTAAGGGTTATAAAGAAAATAATATAAACAAAAACCCGGGTTCCGTATGATTTACAGCCCCGAAACAATTTCAGGGAAATTTCATATTATCGGAACCCGGGTTTTATTTTTCCCCGATTAACTATCGGATCAGTTTTTTATACTTGATACGCGTTGGCATTACATCGGCACCAAGGCGTTTACGCTTATTTTCTTCATAATCCGAGAAGCCCCCTTCAAAGAAGTAGACCTCCGAATTTCCTTCAAAAGCGAGGATATGGGTACATATACGGTCCAGGAACCAACGATCGTGAGAGATCACTACCGCACAACCCGCAAAGTTCTCCAACCCTTCTTCCAGGGCCCGGAGTGTATTTACATCCAGGTCATTGGTAGGTTCGTCCAGCAGCAATACGTTGCCTTCTTCTTTCAGGGTCATGGCAAGGTGAAGCCTGTTGCGTTCTCCCCCGGACAAGGTTGAAACTTTTTTGTTTTGTTCACTCCCGGAAAAGTTAAATCGGCTGAGGTATGCGCGGGAATTCACCTGTTTTCCTCCCATCATCACCAGTTCCTGTCCGTCCGAAAAATTCTCCCAGATGGATTTTTCCGGATCGATGTTCGAATGACTCTGGTCTACATAAGCGATCTTAGCGGTTTCTCCCACTACAAATTCCCCTTTATCCGGCTTTTCCTCACCCATGATCATCTTAAAAATAGTGGTCTTACCTGCCCCGTTGGGCCCGATAATACCAACTATTCCCGCCTGCGGAAGTTTAAAATTCAGGTTTTCGTACAGAAGTTTATCTCCAAAAGCCTTGGCTACGCCGTTTCCCTCTATAACATTGGTTCCCAGTCTGGGTCCGTTGGGGATATAGATCTCCAGTTTTTCGTCCAGTTGTTTCTGGTCCTCGTTAAGGAGTTTATCGTAATTGTTAAGACGTGCTTTTTGTTTGGCTTGTCTTCCTTTAGGCGCCATACGTACCCATTCCAGTTCCCGTTCCAGGGTCTTTTGTCTTTTGGATGCCTGTTTTTGTTCCTGGGCAAGTCGTTTGGACTTCTGATCGAGCCATGAAGAATAGTTTCCTTTCCACGGAATTCCTTCTCCCCTGTCCAGTTCCAGTATCCATCCGGCTACATTGTCCAGGAAATACCGGTCGTGGGTCACGGCAATTACGGTTCCGTTATATTGCTGCAAGTGTTGCTCCAGCCACAATACGGATTCCGCGTCCAGGTGGTTGGTAGGTTCATCCAGTAGCAGTATGTCGGGTTGCTGTAAAAGCAACCGGCAAAGCGCTACACGCCGGCGCTCCCCTCCGGACAATACTTTAATCGGGGTATCCGGTTCCGGGGTACGGAGGGCATCCATCGCAATTTCCAGTTTGGTATCCAGTTCCCAGGCATTGGTAGCATCTATCTTATCCTGAAGTTCGGCCTGCCTGTCCATGAGTTTCTGCATCTTATCGGCATCTTCATAGACCTCGGGCAATCCGAACATATCGTTGATCTTATTATATTCGTCCAGAACGGCGACTACCTCGGCCGCTCCTTCCTTTACGATCTCGATTACCGTTTTTTCCTCATCCAGTTGAGGCTCCTGTTCCAGGTATCCTACGGAATATCCGGGAGAAAAAACCACATCTCCCTGGTAATTCTTTTCCACTCCGGCAATGATCTTCAGCAACGTGGATTTACCGGAACCGTTAAGCCCCAGTATCCCGATCTTGGCCCCGTAAAAAAAACTCAGGTAGATATCTTTCAGTACAGTCTTGTTTGTACTCTGGTACGTTTTGGAAACGCCCGACATCGAAAAAATAACTTTCTTATCGTCTGACATTGAATAAGGTTTATTTTATTGTTTGTAATTTATGATTTGTAGTTGATAGGTTGAGCTTACGATTTAAATTTTTGACCTTTGACACCTGAATTACGCAAATAATACATAAAGGCATCTGTTTTTTCGTTTTTCGTACTCACACATTTCGGAAAGCTTGGAAAATTGCTATTTGTTCACGATTTTTTTATTCATTGTCCGGTATCCCTGTAACTTCAGTTCACTTGCGGAACTTCCGGCAATACTTAAAAAAATTGAAATTCCTTATTTCCATCCCGGTCAAAGCCTTCCGCAATATTAGGCATAATAGAACCGGAATCCATTTGATTTGGATAATGAACATCCGGATTTCAAGGACGTCGTTTAAAAGAGCTGCGCTACACCACGGTAAACTTCTCTTGTTTTTTGCCGGATTCCAAAATCAGGCTATACGCCTGCTTACAGGCTACAACATAGGCTTTAAATCCTTCCTTTCAGTGCATTAAATATCCATGACATCGCAAAAAAACCGATACCTACTACAGAAAATCCTATAGCATAGTCCCGGTATTTCAAAACGCCCAGTAACACTAAAGCGGTTCCGATCAAAAACATAATTAAGGAGGCCCAGCCGAATATAGCATTCTTATTCATTCCCATTGATGTATCCATTAAATGTGTTTTAGGTACAAAATTCCGTATTCATACCGAATTGACGGGCAAATATCGTACAATTTATGAAATATTTAAGTATTACAAACAGATGTATCCGGGCAAACGCATCTAAAAATTCAAACAACTTCTTAGCATGGCCGGTTGTTTTTTTAGTTTTGGTGTTGAGGAGTTTGGAGTTGAGGAGGTATATGGATTAGAAATCCATAGTTTTTTATATGCAGAAAGTTTATTTTACCCCGGATGCACGGATAATCTTTAGAAACTCATCCTGATTATCCGTGAATCCGCGATTAAAGTTTACAAATCTCCGAATCCCGGTACTAAAAAACGGCCGGCTGTCTACAGCAGTAAGAAATTGTTTGAATTTTAAGGTGCATTGACACCTGTTCCGGCAGTACTTCTCTTCGGACTTCGGTCTTCTTTTCGTATTTTAGCAGCATTCTAAGCGAAAAATATGGATATCAACTTCAACAAAAACGAAGATCACAATAAAATGCTCCTCTCGGATCTGAGGGACAGACTGGCCACCGTAAAAAAAGGCGGTGGGGAAAAAAGGGTGGAAAAGCTGCACGGAGAAGGAAAAATGACGGCCCGGGAACGTATCGATTATTTACTGGATAAAGGTTCTGACAACATTGAAATAGGCGCTTTTGCAGGAGAAGGAATGTATGAAGAACACGGCGGCTGTCCGTCCGGAGGAGTTGTCGTGAAAATAGGTTACGTAAAAGGAAAGCAATGTATTGTCGTAGCCAATGATGCCACGGTAAAAGCAGGAGCATGGTTTCCCATTACCGGAAAAAAGAATCTTCGGGCCCAGGAAATTGCCATCGAAAACAGGCTCCCTATTATTTATCTCGTAGACAGTGCCGGGGTTTACCTGCCCATGCAGGACGAAATATTTCCGGATAAAGAGCATTTCGGCCGTATTTTCCGGAATAATGCCGTAATGAGCAGTATGGGAATTACCCAGATAGCCGCGGTTATGGGAAGTTGTGTCGCTGGCGGTGCTTACCTGCCCATTATGAGCGATGAAGCCCTTATTGTGGACAAGACCGGGAGTATCTTTCTTGCCGGAAGCTATCTCGTTAAAGCCGCCATAGGAGAATCTATCGATAACGAAACACTGGGAGGGGCAACAACGCATTGTGAAATCAGCGGGGTTACCGATTACAAGGCCAAAGACGATAAGGATGCTTTGGATACTATAAAAAATATCGTGGATAAGATCGGTGATTTCGATAAGGCCGGGTACAACCGTGTAAAGCCGGCTAAACCTGTCGAAAACCCGGAAGACATATATGGCATCCTTCCGAAGTCCCGGGGAGATCAATACAATATGATGGAGATCATAAAGCGCCTGGTAGATAGCTCGGA
This sequence comes from Sinomicrobium endophyticum, assembly GCF_052983315.1. NCBI lineage: Bacteria > Pseudomonadati > Bacteroidota > Flavobacteriia > Flavobacteriales > Flavobacteriaceae > Sinomicrobium > Sinomicrobium endophyticum. Next base: position 33,092 of record NZ_JBRKIS010000037.1, on the reverse strand, counting down.
ATTTGAAGAATACAAGGCCGGTTACGGAAAAACACTCATTACCGGTTACGCCCGTATAAACGGGTGGGCCGTGGGCATCGTGGCCAACCAGCGTAAAGTAGTGAAGACCAAAAAAGGAGAAATGCAGTTCGGAGGGGTCATTTACTCAGACAGCGCAGACAAGGCCACCCGGTTCATTGCCAACTGTAACCAAAAGAAAATACCGCTTGTTTTTCTACAGGACGTTACCGGTTTTATGGTTGGCAGTAAAAGCGAACATGGCGGAATTATTAAGGATGGAGCTAAAATGGTAAATGCGGTAAGCAATAGTGTTGTTCCCAAATTTACAGTTGTCATAGGTAACTCCTACGGGGCAGGAAACTATGCGATGTGCGGAAAAGCATATGACCCGAGACTCATCTTCGCCTGGCCGAGTGCGGAACTTGCGGTAATGGGAGGTGCACAGGCGGCTAAAGTACTGTTGCAAATAGAAACCGCTTCCCTTAAGAAAAGAGGAGAAAACATAACCAAAGAAAAAGAAGACGAACTGTTCCACAAGATCAAATCGAGATATGATGCGCAGACTTCTCCATATTACGCGGCAGCAAGGTTGTGGACAGATGCTGTTATCGATCCTGCAGATACCAGGAAATGGATCAGTATGGGAATAGAAGCGGCCAATCATGCCCCCATTGAAAAACCATATAATCCGGGAATAATACAGGTATAGAATTTCCTTTACCGGAAAATTTCTATCCGTAATAACCGACAGGAAACGGAATTTGATATTTTTGCGCTAAAATCAGGAATCCATGAAAAAAATAATACTCTTAAGCCTGGCCCTTGTATGTGTTCAAAGTATGCAGGCCCAATTGATGCAGGACAAAGAAAATTACACACGGGGAGACACGCTGCGAGGTTCTCTCCGTACCGAGAGAAACTTTGACGTAAGGGAATATCACCTGAATATAAAAGTAGACCCGGTAAAAAAATATCTCAGCGGATATAACCGTATTGTTTTTGTCCCGCAACAAAAGCTGACTTCTATTCAGATAGACCTCTTTGAGAACATGAAAGTGGATTCTATAGTATATCACGGTAAACAACTCTCCTACCGAAGGGAATACAACGCGGTTTTTATAAAGAACAAAGAGGGGTTTCGAAAAAACAAAAAAGACAGTTTAACTTTTTATTACTCCGGCAATCCCATTGCAGCCGTCAGAGCTCCATGGGATGGTGGTTTTGACTGGAAAACGGACAAAAACGGCAAACCGTGGATCGCTACGGCAGTTCAGGGTACGGGTGCCAGCGCATGGTGGCCCAATAAAGACCATCAAAGTGACGAACCGGAAAACGGTATGACCATAAAAGTTGCCGTACCGAACGGGCTTATGGATGTATCCAACGGACGTTTAACAGGTAAAAAAGACCTCGGGAACGGGTATACGCGATGGGACTGGAAAGTTACCAATCCGATAAATAACTATGATGTGGCTCTCAATATCGGAGATTATGTTCATTTCGGCGAGACATACAAAGGTCTCGATATGGATTTCTACGTGCTGAGCTATAACCTCGATAAGGCAAAAGAGCACTTCCAGGAGGTAAAACCGATGATGGATTGTTTCCAGGAGAAATTCGGGGAATATCCCTTTAAAGAGGACAGCTATAAACTGGTAGAAACCCCGCACCTCGGAATGGAACACCAAAGTGCCGTGGCTTATGGCAACAAATATATGAAAGGCTACCTGGGGCGTGACCTCTCCGGTACGGGTATAGGTACGAAATGGGATTTTATCATCATTCACGAAACAGGACATGAGTGGTTTGGTAACAGCATCACCTCCTCCGATATTGCCGATATGTGGATACACGAAGGTTTTACCACCTACAGTGAGGCTGTATATGTAGAATGCCGGTGGGGATATAAAGACGCACAGGCTTACATTAACGGGTTGAGGAAAAACGTGCGGAATGACAAGCCTATTATAGGGGATTACGGCGTGAATAAAGAGGGTTCCGGAGATATGTATCCCAAAGGTGCCTTAATGATCAATACCATCCGCCATATGATAGATGATGACGAAAAATGGTGGAAACTGATAAAGGAATTCAGTGAAACCTTTAAACATATGATCGTGGATACCGAAATGGTACTCAACTTTTTCGAACAGGAAACCAAACTGAATCTCGAACCGGTATTCGATCAGTACCTGAGATATAAAGACATCCCCGTACTGGAACTGAAAAGAGAGGGCAACAGTACCGCTTACCGCTGGATTGCCGATGCAGAGAACTTCAACATGCCGATAGACGTTAGTGTAAACGGAGAAGAAATACGATTGCACCCCACCAGGGAATGGCAAAAACTGGATACTCCGCCAAAAGGGATTTCCGTAGCTACGGATCGTTTTTTTGTGAATGTGAAGGTGGATAAATAACTTCTTTTCACTTAAAGTACAAACCCCGGCATGTTTTTCACAACATACCGGGGTTTGTTTTTTTACCATTTCTCTTTAACAATTCCAGCAGGAAGGAAGTCTGGTTCCGGTATTGTTTCCGCATCCCAATGTTCCGCAAACCGTCATATATGAACCTTCGCATCCACCGCCCTGCTCTGTTTCTGCCATATCGCAATCACAGATCGTGTGGTTTTGAGTTGTATCTCCACCACCTCCCAGAATACGGGATGTTTCTTTACCGGACAGCCGGCTGATGGTTTGTTTGTTTAAGCTTAATCTTGCTTTTAGTTGTTTTTTCTTCATGGTGTAATTATTTTTAAGAGATGTCTATAAATAGAACTCGTCGTTAAACCTCTTCCCATCCTGATTATTATCAGAAAACCGCAAAACGAGTTCATATACAAAAGACCGTCCAAAAAAGACGGCCTCTTGAAAAATTCCAGTTAATTAAATAGGGTTTTGCTCTAACAACGGATTAGCATTAATAGCATCCAATGGAATTAGCCACTGCCAACGATTATCACCAGCCGGAACCGTATATATATTATTAATAACACTTCCTACATGATTTGCCCCTGTTCTATCCAAAGGTAAATTCAACCTTTTAAGATCATAAAATCTGAATCCTTCTCCCCAAAGCTCTATTCTCCTTTGCAAATAAATCTCCTCTTTCAAATCTTGTCCGCTATTCGTGGACAGAACATATTCCGAATCCCTGTTTGAAGCAAGTTCATAAAGTATATTCCGGGAAGCATTCTCATCAATATAGCTAAGGGCCTCTGCTTCGATAAGGTACATTTCTGCGGCACGCATATAAGGTACATCCATACGGCTGTCTCCGGTTCCTGCTGCTAAAAATTTTTGGTTAGTATAAGGAAATTTAGCAAAATTGGAGGCAATACTGTAACCCGGAGGTAAACTATCATGTTCTCCTGTAGGATCAAATAATTTCGAACGGATATCTGTAGACGAAATTTCATCATACAATAAACTATTTATTGCTTTTGGGTTTGTACGAATATTGGTAGAACTAAAATTCCTGGAAACATAAGCTCCGAAATTTCCAAAAGTGTCCGATTGATCTTCCTGTACATAACTTCCCCACATCCATTCACCGTTAGTATAAGTATTGAATTGGCCATAATACTCATCATTAGACATCAGGCTATAACCTTCCCGCGCCAAAGCAGCATATTCAGCCGCTATACTATAATTTTGCTGAACAAGTGCTACTCTGGCCTTCAAACCCAATACTACAGATTTATCAAAATGAGATTTGTTTCCCCTTTCATAGCCATCCAAAAGAACTATGGCTTCATCCAAGTCCTTATTTACCTGGGTATATACCTGTTCCACACTAGCACGAGGTAAAGGTTCATTTTCAGGAATTAAACGAATAGGGACTCCCGGCTGGGTATTTTCCCCCGAGGCATCGTATCGTTTACCATACAACTGAACCAACTGGAAGTGTGCCCATGCTCTATAGGTTAGCGCTTGCCCCTTCACCATATTTTTTTCTTCGTCCGGTCCTTCTGCTGTTTCTGTACCAATTATTACTTCATTTGCATTTCTAATAATCCTATAATAAATTTTGTAAGGATATCTGTTATCTGCACTACTTGCATTAGTATGCATGTTCCACGCTGCCGCAGATACAAACCAACCATTCCCTCTGGAGGTCATCACAAAATCGTCTCCTAATACGTCATTTTGAATCATCATCGCTCCTACTCCAATACGCCCTTGCGATTCATCATAGCGTATATAAAGTGATCTATGGATTCCGTTAATTATTGCAAACAGGTTTTTTGTGGTAGAAACGGCATCATCATTCGATATACTTTCTGTAGGAGATTCTTCCAAAAAATCACTGTTACATGACCATAAAATGATACCCATTATCACAATAGTCAAAATAGCCTTTATTTTTCTTATACTTTTCATTCCTATCTTTTTAAAAGGTTATATTAAGTCCCATAGATATAACTCTTGCCGGCGTAAATCTGTTGGAAGTGGTCCCGTTAAAATTTTCTCCTGCATCCAATCCTTTTCTTGCTGTTACCCTAAACAGATTTTCACCGCTGGCATATATCCTGGCCGATGAAATACCAAATGCTTCCGTCAAAGTGCTATTCAAATTATAACCAATATTTACTTGTCGAAGGGATAAGTTATCTGACTTTACCAACCACTTATCCGATGGCGCGCCAAAAGGCGTAGTTTGCGATGCATCCAATCTTGGTACATCCGTTACATCTCCCGGATTCTGCCACCTTTTTAAAATATCCGTACTCCAGGCGGTACCATATTCTCCTGAATGCATTAAGCTTAAATAGTTCGTATCGTAAATTTTTCCTCCTATTTGGTATGTAAATGTAAAACCAAGTGAGAATCCTTTATAATTAATGTTACTTCCAAAACCACCGAAAACATCCGGGGTTGCAGTACCGGCAAATCCGTATTCTGCATTGTTATGGTTTGTAGTAACCATAGTTCCGTCTATTTCCCTTAAATCTCCACTTCCGGCTTCAATTGCTTCCGGACTTGCATAATATAATGCAGCTCCATCTGCCGGGTCTACGCCATACCATTTTCGCATCCAATAATTATAAAAATCTCCGCCTACGACCAGTTTTTTGGACCCATTAATAATTTCATCCTGTGACAACTCGGTAATTTTATTTTTCAGCGTAGAAGCATTTATATTAAAATCCCATGAAAAATTTTCATTTTGAATTATTTCGAAATTCAAACCTATTTCGAAACCACTGTTGGTCCAACTGCCTATATTATCCGGAAAATCATCAAGACCTGCGGATAAGGGTAAAGGCACTCTGAAAAGTAAATCTTTTGACTTCCTGTTATAATATTCGACCGTTCCGGATATCCTGTTATTCAGAAAACCGAATTCCAATGCTACGTCGGATTGCACATTGGTCTCCCATTTCAGATTTTCATTCCCAAGAGTTTCCATAAGAATCCCGCCTTCACCGGCATTATTGTAATTCAGTGCAAACAGAGGATAACTCGCATAATATCCATGAGCGTTATCATCTCCTAAAACCAAATTATCGTTACCAACTTCCCCGTATGAACCTCTTAACTTCAAAAGGTCTATCCAATCCACATCCCTAAGAAAATTCTCCTGGTCAATACGCCATGCAGCACCAACAGAGAAAAAATCTCCCCATCTTTCACTTTTATGAAAGCGGGATGAACCATCCCTGCGATAAGATCCTGTTATAAAATATTTATTATCAAAATCATAGTTTAATCTGGCAAAGTACCCTTCCGTAGTGAGCTTTCGAAGATATGATGTTAAATCTTGCGTAGTTATAAAATTAACAAGCTCTATGTTACCATCTACTACCTGAGATTGTCTCGCTCCATAAAAATTATCATACTCTGTCTCATAACTTTCATGCCCTAATAGAACAGATACATTATGCTTATCTATTTGCTTGGTATAATTTAATAATTGGTTAAAGTTTGTTGTTGTTCTATTTGTGGACCATCTAAATGATCTCCCCTCGGGAGATCCATCTCCTACCACAGGATTCCAAAATTGTTTTCTATCGTAATACCTTTTATCTATAGCTCCATTTACGGTAAAGGTAAAATCATTAAGAAAATAAAATTCGGCATAAGCTCTTGTAGACACCGTAAATACTTTATCCTGATCTATATTGAGAAGCGTTTCCTGGATTACATTTCGTCCACTACCTCCGCCTCCCACACGATTGTCTCCAAGATCATAGGCTTTTTGCCCATTCCTGTCCAGTATATATTCTCCTGTAACAGGGTCATGTTGATGTACAGAATAAATGGGACCTATATATCTTGTAGTCCGGAAAGGATTCACATAAGAACTACTCCCCGCATCTGCTGCCTGATTTGATTCCGTATCTGTTGCCGATAAATTCAAACCGGTTTTAACCCAGCTTGCAAGTTCTGTGTTCACATTCACCCTCGCCGTAATTCTACGGAAATCTGAGTTTAAAATATACCCATCCTCCTTCAGGTATCCTATAGAAGCATAATAATCTGATTTTTCTGTTCCTCCTCCATAAGATAAATCAATATTACTACGGGAGCCGGATCTTATCAAAGGCTTTTGCCAATTCAGATCTTCGGGATATAATAAGCTGGCATTGGGGTTCAATTGTCCGTTTGGCAAAACTATCTGATCGTTAGAGACATTAAAAGGATTTTGCCCCAACTCGTCAAATATCTCGGCCGAAGCTCTTTCATTGGCTTCCTGGACAGGTGTAGTTCCTGATATAGACAAACTGTTTCGTAAGGCTTCCCACATTAAAGGATAGTATTGTGAAGCGTTTAATCTATCGTATTCCGGAATAGATCTCGATGTAATACCCTGGCTTATATTTAAGGTAACACTACCTTTTCCTTTTTTACCACTTTTTGTTTTAATCATAACCACTCCATTGGCAGCTCTACTACCATACAAGGAAGTAGACGCAGCATCTTTTAAAACAGTCATGCTTGCTATATCCGACGAGTTTATACTGGATAAATCTCCGTTAAACTGGACACCATCTACAATATAGATAGGAGAATTAGGATCGCTAAAAGATCCTCTTCGACTATTCCCGGCAGAACTCACATAAGATCCTGCCCCTCTTATTCTAATGTTAGGCGGAGCACCAGGTTGACCGTTTGCAGCGGAAACATTTACTCCCGCAGCAGCACCTTCCAATGCAGCCAATGGATTAGTTATTGTTCTTTTTTCAAGATTATCAGCATTGATTTGAGTTGCGGAACCTGTAAAACTTTCTTTTTTAGCTGTACCATAGGCCACTACAATTACCTCTTCCAAAGCCTGTGCATCTTCCTGCATCTGTACATTTACCTCCCCGGAAGAACCGACAGCTACTTCCTGGGTCTTTTGCCCCACATAAGAAAATATCAATACCTGTCCTTCACTAGCGGAGATTGTATAATTTCCGTCAAAATCCGTTTGAGTACCAATAGTGGTTCCCTTTACCACTATGTTTACACCAGGAAGAGGTACACCGTCCTCATCAGTAACATTTCCGGTTATCAGATCTTGTAATGCCCGATTTAAATTAGCGGCATTTTCATTACTTGCTTGGGACTCCATTTGGTTCTCACCAGAACCCTTTTCCTCAACATCTTCCAAAAGCTCTTCTATCATCTCCACCACATAGGTATCTCCCTTGGGAAAAAGTACAATCTGGTCCTTTACCAACTTATAATCGATATTAACATGGTGAAGTAACTGCTTTAAAGCTTCCTCCAATTCCATATCGCTTACATTGATACTTACCTTTTTGGAAACATCTACCAAACGGGCGTTATAAAAGAAGTGATAATCCGTCTTCTGCTCAATAACAGCAAGAGCTTCCGACAGGTTTTGTTGTTCCATTCGCAATGAAATATTCTGCGCGCGGAGGTTTGCCGCAAATAATTCCCCGATAGTCAGACATACCAATACAACATAGATCTTCATAATCCTGATCATTTGTTTTACCGGTACCTTTCCCGTTCCGGGATGGGAATGCCTGTAAAACGATTTAAAACGATAATTTTTTTTCATACTTTTAAACGTTTTTTTGATTAAAACAAGACTGGTTTTAGTTTAATTAAACACTCAACAGGAAGAAGGTGTTGCCGCACCTTCTTCTTTATTTTTATCTCAATACAAGATTATTTTTTCATTTTCCTTTTTATACTGGATGGGAGACGAAATCTTAAGTACCTTCAGTACTTCATCTATCGTCAGGTTATCAAAAGTTCCGGTATACAAATAGTCATAAAGTACTTCGGACCGAATATCAAATTTCACATCGTACCTGCGTTCCAGATCTTCCAATACATCCTCCATGAGGGTTTCCTTAAAAATGAGTTTCCCCTCTTTCCAGGAAACCACTTCTTCGGCAGAAACACGTTTTACTTCAATACGCTTGCCTTTCCTGCCCAGTGAAGCGGTCTGAAGCGGTTTCAGTTTCACCGGGGCTCCGTAAGCACTTTCTATTTCCACTGCTCCGTCTATCAAAGTAGTTCTGGTATTGTGATCTTCGGAATAGGAACGAACATTAAAAGACGTCCCCAACACTTTTACATTCATATCTCCGGCACGTACGATAAATGGCCTGGAAACATCTTTTTTTACTTCAAAATAGGCTTCTCCGGTAAGGAAAACCTCTCTTAAACTATCCCGGAAAGTTCCGGAATACCGTAAGCTGCTGTCTACATTCAGAACTACCCTGGTTCCATCGGGAAGCATTATTTCCCTTCTGATTCCTTTCGGTGTTACTTCTTCAACCATTTCCGTCCCTGCTTCAATAACCACCTTATTTTCCGTAATTTCCGGAGAGTTCAGATAATCATGAAGGAACCATCCGATAGCCAGAATTCCCGCTATGGACACCCATTGTAATACTGTTTCTTTTATTTTTTGCCTTCTTTTCTTCTCTCTTATTTTGTCATACGTTCCATCTACATCCAGCAAGGGGGTATTAAAAACAGAGGCGGTATTCTTCGCCTTAAGTATATTAAAACGCTCCTGGTTTTCATCCGAAGTATTTATCCATTTCACTACCAACTGTTTCTCTTTCTTTCCCAGCTGGTTATTTATATATTTCAGTAAAGTTTCATCTTCCATACCATAATAAAATGTTAAGCCTGTATTAATAAGACGTTAAAAAATATAAACACCCTTAGTTTTTGTGTGAAATTTTACAATAAAAAAGTTTTATCCTTATATTTTGATTTCATCCTGAATAAAGAGATCCCTTTTTTAACAAAATATAAAAATACCTTTCAAAAAGAGTATTCTATGCAGTTGAAGATAATTTGTGATTCGCAATTAGTACAGATGCATTAAATTTTGATAACAAGTCAGCTTCGTGTTTTTTGTGCATACTTGAAGCCTTCTTCGGCTACGCTAAGGACATCGCCTTGTGGTTGGCGTTTAACCACAGAACACGGAGATTTACACAAAGTTCACAAAGGTAAATTCAAATCAAAAAACATGCTTAAGGCTAGTTATAGCACTTTACCAGGACGGGATTACCCGAAAAAAGGAAAGCAGGACATAAATTCCCTTAAATGAAAACGCATATGTTTCAAAGCTTTGGTCATATGACTTTCCACTGTTTTAACAGATATGTGAAGTTCTTCTGCGGTTTCCCTGTAGTTCAGTCCCTCCACCTTTGTTTTCAGGAATACCTTTTTACAGGTTTTAGGCAATAGTTCAACCGCCTCTTCAATACGCTTTTCCAGTTCTTCTTCCAATAAAAAAGAAGCTTCCCCGTCTTCCAGCGCTTTGAAATTTATGGCATCTTCCAACAGAACAGCCTCGTCTTCCATAGAAACTATCTTCCGGGGTTTACGAAGTATGTCCAGGCACCTGTTCCTGGTCATTTTAAACAGGTATCCCCCCACATTACCCCTGACACGGATATCATTTCTTTTATCCCAAACAGACATAAAAATACCCTGCACCACCTCTTCTGCCGAAAAATCGTCACGGAGATAAGACTTTGCTATAATAAACAGGTTATTTGCATAAAGACGATATAGAGTTTCAAATGCTCTTTCGTCTCCCTGTTGTATTAATGAAATTAAATTATTTGAATTAGCCTTGTTCAATGGACAACTCTGTTTTACACATATGTTTTCCGGTTTTAAAAGTACAAAAAACTCTGTTCATCCTGCACCTTCCCCTCTTCATTTTTCACAAAAAAGAATATACCATATTTCAATTTTACTAAAAAAAGTATTTCCTTTTAGGAAAACAGCAAATACCAGGAATAAAGAATAGAACATCCGTATTAATATAAGTTTTTCTCCTTACATATTTCTTTTTAGCTTAACTTTATTATCCTAAAATTGCTGTAACAATCTTTTCAGTTCCTGGTATACAAACCCTGTTTTCTGCGGATATTCAGTTCCGACATTTTTTATTAATTAGATTGATGTTTCATGAAACCGACATGACTAAAAGAATCTTTAGACTCACAGGGCTATGATTATTTTGGCCATCAAACCTGCCTGCCGATACAGGCAGGGGTTACATCTGACCGTTGAAAAACAATAAAAAATAAACAGATGAAAGTACTCATTGTAGAAGATAGCAAAGAGCTTTCGGAAAGTGTTCGTGATTTTCTCGTTAGCGAAAGATTTGTCTGTGAACATGCCGATAGTGTCGATAGTGCCCGTGAGAAACTGTTGTTTTACAGTTATGACTGCATACTGCTGGATATTATGTTACCGGACGGAAACGGCCTGGAACTGCTTCGCTTTATGCAGCATGAGAAAATAACCAGTGGTGTTCTCATCGTTTCCGCCAAGGATGCGCTGGATGACAAAATAGCCGGTTTGGAAAGCGGAGGGGACGATTATATTACCAAACCCTTCCACCTCCCGGAATTACATGCACGTCTAAGGGCTGTGTACCGGAGAAAAAAAACGGAAGGGACCAGCCTTTTGACCTGTAATGAAATAACACTGAACACAAATACCATGGAGATTTTTATCCACAACACCAAACTGGATATAACTCCCAAAGAATTCGACTTGCTACATTATTTTATTGTCAACAAAAACAGGGTACTATCCAGGCAATCCATCGCCACCCATCTCTGGGGAGACCATACGGATAATTTACCCAATTTTGATTTTATCTATCAACACATCAAGAACCTCCGGAAAAAAATCAATGCCCTGGGTGGGTCGGATTATATAGAAACCATTTACGGTCTGGGATACAAGTTCAATACTACCAACTCATGAAGCTTCTCAACAAAATAACCTTATGGTTCATCGGCGTGGTATTCCTGGTCACCCCCATAAGCATGTATATAGCGCTCCGGAATATCAAAAAGGCGATGGACCAGGCAGAAATAAGCCGGATGATCCAGGCCAATGATCGCGCTGCCTCACAAATACAAACCAGTGATACGACAAGTCATTTTACCCAGGGAAGACCCATCCGGATAACCCCTTTCGAAGGACCGCTACCGGAAGACAGAATATGTATAGAAGAAACCTTTAAGCACAATGCGGAAAACGGGAACAAAGAATGCCTGATCCGGGTAACTTCCTATTACGAAATCGCAGGGCATAATTACCAGGTATCCTCCTTTGATTATGTTACCAAATCAGATGAAATACTGGCCGGAATGCTCCATTCCATTTTCTGGAAAATGCTCCTCATAATCATATCCCTCCTCCTGTGCGCCCGGATACTCTCAAGATACATTTTTACACCGCTTCGCCACACCATGAAAGCGATTAAAAATTTCAACCTGAAAGGAAAAACGACTTTAGAACTCCCGGAAACAAATACGACAGAATTCAGAGAACTTAACCTGTTCCTGAAAAAAATGACCGACAAGGCTATTGAAGACTACGCTTCGGTAAAAGAATTCAGTGAAAATGCCTCGCACGAACTGCAAACACCATTGGCCATATTACGCAGTAAAATGGAACTGCTCACGGAAACACGGATTGATGAATCCCAGGCCAGGCTTATAGAAGAAATGTATAAAGCCATCGATAAACTCTCGCGTATTAATCGTTCTCTCCTCTTCCTCACCAAACTCGAAAACCATGAATTCGAGACTTCTCAACTGCTCGATTTCCGCAATTCTGCCAGAGAAGTCCTGGGAATGTACGAAGAACGCACCTCGTTAAAGAGATTAAAGGTGAAAACCGATATCAATGAAAGGGTATTACTAAAGATACACCCCGTACTGGCCGAAATATTATTGTCCAATCTTTTCAGCAATGCCATAAGACACAATTATGAAGAAGGTAATATAGAAACGTTTCTCACTCCTGATCGCCTTATAATGCGAAATACCGGGAAACCACCAAAAATCCCTACGGAAGAACTGTTTATGCGGTTTAAGAAAGGAGATCAGTGCAACACGGGGATCGGTCTTGGGTTGTCTATCGTAAAACAAATATGTCAGCTGCACAATTTCATGATAACCTATCACTATGATGAAGGTTGGCACGTGTTAGTGATTTATTTTAACAACGGAACGGACAACAAGACTACAGATATGGAAATGCCAAAAATCAAAGCCCCGGTTCTTGCCTGATTTCATAAATAATTCCTAAAAATTCCATTTACTGTCCGGTACTTCAAATTTGCTTCAAAATGATGTTTTTCATTTACCGTACCAAACTAACATTAATTATTTGCCGCAATGCAGAAGTTCTATCTTCCGGACAAGAGAAAGCTTGTCCTGTTTTTTACATTTTGCCTACTTTCCGGAGCGTTCGCACAGGAAGTCCTTCCATTAAAGGGAGCCATATCCCTGGCCATCGGCAATTACGGAAGTATCCAGGCTAAAAATGCCTATTATCGTGCTTCCGGTGCTTTGGAAAAAGAAGCCCGGAGAACGTATTTGCCGGATATAATCCTTGGTGCCCGTAACGATTATGGTACCATAAACGGACTTTACGGCCCTTCTTTTGGTTTCGGTGGTTCCGGACTGGCCTCTTCCGGTCCCGCTTATGAAGAAGAAAACTGGAATGCCGCCTTCGGTTCCCTCTATTTTGCCAGTTTTAACTGGGAAATATTTGCCTTTGGAAAGGCCAAACAGCGAACGCGTGCTGCCGAAGCTGCTACTGATCGCGATTCCAAAGACTGGCAGCAGGAGATCTTTCAGCATAAAGTAAAAGTAGCTGCTACCTACCTCCAGGTAGTTGCCGCCCACCAATTGGTACTATCGTACCGGAAAAACCTGGAGCGTGCGGAGACATTCCACAATATCGTAGTTGCCAGGACCAGAAGCGGACTCATTGCAGGTGTGGACTCACTACAGGCCAATGCCGAATACTCCAGTGCCAGGATAACCCTCACCAAAGCCATTGACAACGAGCAGGAACAAAGCAATAACCTGGCACAATTAATGGGTATACCACCAGGAGAATTTATACCGGATACCCTGTTTATCTCCAGGATTCCCATGATACTAAACAGGGAACCGGCAACTCCCACAGATGTACACCCCGTATTGCAGTGGTACGAAAGCCGGGTAAGTTATAGCGATACCCAGGCTAAATTCCTGAAAACTTCTTTTTTGCCTTCCATAAATCTCGTTGGGGTTATCCAGACCCGTGGCTCCGGTTTTTTTCACGACTATGCAACCGACAACGAAGCATTTACCAGGAACTACTGGGACGGCATCGAGCCCAAAATGGCCAATTACCTGCTGGGGATCGGTATTAACTGGAATATAACCGAGCCATTCCGCGGATCGCAACGGGTGAAAGCCCAGAAATATATAAGCCAGGGACTCCGTAACGAATATGAAGTAGCAAGACAGCAGATAGAAGCGCAATTAAAGTATTCCGAACAGAAGATCCAAAACTCCCTGGACAACTACGAAGAAGCCCCGGTACAGGTAAATGCAGCCCGCGAAGCCTATCAGCGTCAGACCGTATTATATAAAAACGGCCTTACCGACCTGAACGCGGTAACCCAGGCCCTGTATGCTCTTGTACGTGCAGAAACGGATAGGGATATCGCCTACAACAATGTATGGCAAGCCCTCCTGCTAAAAGCAGCTGCAACCGGAGATTTCGGCTTGTTCGAAGATCAGTTATAAACCACCTCTATATATAAAAGTACATGAATCTAATACGCTTTGCCTTACGAAAACCGATAACCATCCTTGTACTGGTTGTCACACTTTTCTTCTTCGGGATAAAAGCTGTCAATGATATTAAAATAGACATTTTCCCGCAACTGGATATGCCGGTGATCTATGTCTCCCACCCCTTCGGAGGATATACCCCGGAACAAATGGAATCCTTTTTCGCAAAGAGTTACATCAACATCTTTCTCTTTGTAAACGGGGTGAAAAGCATTGAAACCAAGAACATACAGGGTCTTACACTGATGAAGATCAACTTTTACCCGGGCACGGATATGGCCCAGGCAGCAGCAGAAGTAAGCGCCTTTTCCAACCGTATACAGGCAGTATTCCCCCCGGGCTCCAATCCGCCCTTTATCATACGGTTCGATGCCTCTACCCTGCCCATAGGACAACTGGTACTAAGCAGCGAACAGCGGAGCAACAACGAACTGCTGGACCTTGCCAATATTTACGTGAGGTCTACCTTCACCTCTGTTCCCGGGCTGGTATCTTCCCCTCCCTTCGGTGGAAATGTGCGTACGGTGGTCATTAAAGCCGATCCGGAATTACTCCGGCAACATCAGATGACACCCGACCAGCTCGTACAAGCCCTTCGGCTCAATAACCAGACCGCCCCCTCCGGCAATGTACGTATAGGGGATAAAAACTATATTACCCCCGCCAACACCACCATACGGTCTATCAAAGATTTTGAGAACATACCTTTATTCAAAGGAGGAGTAGATAACCTCTATCTCAGAGATGTGGCTACTGTCGAAGACGGTGCGGACGTCACTTCCGGATATGCCCTGGTAAACGGGCGTCGTTCCGTATACCTCAGTATTGCAAAAAGTGCGGACGCTTCTACCTGGGAAGTTACCCAGAACCTGAAAAGCGCCATCCCGGGAATACAGCAACAACTCCCGGAAGACGTACATCTCAGTTACGAGTTCGACCAGTCTACCTATGTAATGAACTCTGTAGAGAGCCTGCTCCATGAAGGGATTATAGGAGCTGTACTCACCGGTCTTATGGTATTGTTGTTCCTCGGGGATATAAGAGGGGCCCTCATTGTTATCCTTACGATCCCAACATCCATTATTTCGGCCATACTTTTCCTGAACCTGTTCGGACAGACCATAAATATCATGACCCTGAGCGGGCTGGCCCTGGCCATTGGTATACTTGTAGACGAAAGTACGGTTACCATAGAAAACATCCACCAACACCTGGACATGGGCAAACCCAAAGCTCTGGCCATATGGGATGCCTGTAAGGAAATTGCCTTCCCGAAACTTCTCATCCTGCTCTGTATTCTGGCAGTATTTGCACCGGCATTCACCATGGGTGGTATACCCGGTTCACTGTTCCTTCCCCTGGCGCTATCCATCGGGTTCAGCATGGTCGTTTCATACTTCCTGGCACAGACCTTTGTTCCTATAATGGCCAACTGGCTAATGAAGACGAAACATCAT
Source organism: Sinomicrobium endophyticum (assembly GCF_052983315.1). Taxonomy (NCBI): domain Bacteria; kingdom Pseudomonadati; phylum Bacteroidota; class Flavobacteriia; order Flavobacteriales; family Flavobacteriaceae; genus Sinomicrobium; species Sinomicrobium endophyticum. The sequence goes on along the minus strand of NZ_JBRKIS010000037.1, from coordinate 17,537 downwards.
TACGATAGAAACGGAAAGCCGCTGTCGGACAGTGAAGAATACCGGCAATCCGGGCTCGGTGCCGAAAGCGAATCCAATACCTGGAACCAAAAAGCGGAACTGGTGGAAAGGGAAGACAGTAACCGGGACGGCAAGGTCAGCCGTTTCGAACGCCTTCGTATGCGCTACCTGCGTTTCATAGACCGGATGCTTCCGCATCGGAAAATCATCGTTACCGGGTATATACTATTGATAGGGCTAATTGCCGTTATCCTCATAAACAGTATAGGACGCGACGTACTGCCCAAAGTAAACGGCGGACAATTCCAGGTACGGCTCCGCATGCCCGATGGAACGCGCATAGAGCACAACGAACGGGAAACCATAAAACTGATACGCGGCATTGAAGACCTGGTAGGTAAAGAGAATGTCTCCATCACTTCTGCCTATGTCGGTCTCCATCCCCAACTGTTTTCCATCAGCCCCATATTCCTTTGGGTAGCCGGCCCGCATGAATCCGTACTACAGGTAGCCCTGAAAGAAGGAGGCCATGACGACCTGGATGTACTGAAAGACAAAATCCGGGAAATGGCCGGAAAATCCACCCCGGAAATGAAATTGTCTTTTGAACCCATAGAACTTACGGACAAGATCTTGAGCCAGGGGTCTCCTACCCCTATCGAAGTTCGCTTTTCCGGCAGAGATAAAAAACTTAATGAGCGATATGCCAAAAAAATGGTAGGTATATTGAAACAAATAGACTACCTGAGAGATGTACAGATCGGGCAATCCATAGATTATCCCGCCATCAACATCAACATAGACAGGGTACGCGCCGCACAACTCGGTGTAGATGTAAGCGACATTTCCCGCTCTCTTATAGCCTCCACCTCTTCCTCCCGTTTTACGGAAAAAAATGTGTGGATCGATGAAAAGGCAGGATACAGCTATAATGTGCAGGTACAGATTCCGGAAAATAAAATGACAGATCAGCAACAGATCCTGGAGATCCCGCTCCTGGAAAATTCCTCCAGGCCGGTACTTGGCGATATTGCTACTTTATCCGAAGGGCGCAGTTATGGAGAAACGGATAACCTCGGGGCTATGCCAACACTGACAGTTACCGCAAATACAGATCACAAAGACCTGGCTGGTGCTGCCGAAGATGTAAAAAAAGCCATAGCCTCCCTCGGAGAACTCCCCAGGGGACTGAATGTGGATCTCATAGGAATGAGCGACACTATGGACGAGACCATGAGCAGTCTGGAAAACGGGCTCTTCGTTGCCATTGTGGTTATATTCCTCATGTTGGCAGCCAATTTCCAGTCATTCAAAGTATCCGCTGTTGTATTGGCTACGGTGCCGGCAGTACTTCTGGGGTCCCTGGCCTTGCTGATGCTCTGTGGTTCTACCCTCAATCTACAGTCTTACATGGGTATCATTATGTCTGTAGGAGTATCCATATCCAACGCTGTTCTACTGATAACCAACGCGGAACAAATACGTAAGGAATCCGGAGATGCTCTTACAGCTGCAAAACAAGCCGCCGCATTGCGTTTGCGTCCCATTGTCATGACCGCACTTGCTATGGTAGTGGGTATGATACCCATTGCCATCGGCCTGGGAGAAGCAGGGGACCAGTCGTCTCCTTTGGGAAGAGCGGTAATCGGAGGGCTTGTGGCCTCTACCTTCGCTGCACTGCTTATCCTTCCACTCGCCTTTGCCTGGGGACAGGGAAAAGCATCAACACAAAGTATGTCTCTCGACCCCGAAGACGAGGAAAGTATTCACTACACAAAACTTTCGAAATAAAAACAGAAACATGCAATATCCATATAAAAAAATATCACGTTCTATTTTTACCCGTTATATTATGAAACGTACCAACTACTCTTTATTATTTCCTCTATGCGTTGCTCTCGCATTACAAGCCTGCGGGCATGGAAATGCCGGGGAAAACCGCGATCAAACCACAACGGGTGCGGACGGACCGGAAGCCTTCATAGTTAAAAAAGACAGTTTATCTTCCAGTATCCGCATTCCGGGAGAGTTAACCGCGTACCAGGAAGTAGATTTATATGCCAAGGTCAACAGTTTTATAAAAACCCTTAAAGCGGATATAGGAAGCCAGGTAAAAAGTGGCCAGCTTTTAGCCGTACTGGAGGCTCCGGAGATCAACTCCCAGCTGGCAGCAGCCGAATCGCGCCTGAAATCGCAGGAAGCTGTGTATATTTCCAGTAAAGCAACTTATAACCGGCTTCTGGAAACCAGTAAAACCCCGGGAACCGTTTCCCGAAACGACCTCGATATAGCATTCGCCAAACAGGAATCCGATCTCGCTCAGTTCGAAGCGGCAAAGGCCGACTATCGCGAAATTATGGCGAATCGGAACTACCTGGAGATCAAAGCTCCTTTTAACGGGGTCATCACCGCCAGGAATGTAAGCCCGGGAGCTTATGTCGGGCCTTCCGGCAGAGGGTCCGAGTTACCACTTTTCACACTCCGGGAACAGGAAAACCTTCGCCTTGTAGTCAACGTACCGGAAGGATACATCGGTTACCTGTCTCCGCAAAGTACCGTCGCGTTCACCGTAAAAGCACTCCCTGATCGTCATTTCGAAGCAAAAGTGTCGCGTTTGGCCGGGGCCCTGGATAACAGGTTACGATCCCAGCGTACGGAAATGGATGTCCGGAACACAGACAAGATCCTGCTCCCCGGAATGGTTGCAGAAGTTTCCATCCCCGTAAAATCCAGGCCCGGTTCTTTTGTAATCCCTTCTTCTGCCGTGCTGAATTCTACAGAAGGCATGTATATTATTAAAATATCAGAAGGAAAAACCGTGTGGATCCCGATCACCATAGGCGGAAACGGGGCCGGAAAAACGGAAATATTCGGTGATATACAAGTTAATGACACCCTGGCACTAAGAGCCAGCGAAGAGCTTCGAAACCAGGGAAGTGTGGAAGGCATTCCCGTACTGAAATAAATAACCGGGACATTGCATCGATTAAAATAATTATTTATATTTGCACCCAATTTCAGATCAACCTCTGGCGAAAGACGTGTATGTTGCTTTGAAAAAACACTATTTTTAAAAGATATAACCATGGAAAGTCTGGTAAAATTTGTCCAGGACGAATTCGTTACGAGAAAGGATTTCCCGGAATTCTCTGCCGGAGACACAATTACTGTGTATTACGAAATTAAGGAAGGTGAAAAAACACGTACACAGTTCTTTAAAGGCGTGGTAATTCAAAGAAGAGGCGCAGGTGCTTCCGAAACTTTTACTATCCGGAAAATGTCCGGTACTGTAGGTGTAGAGCGTATTTTCCCTGTAAACATGCCCGCACTTCAGAAAGTCGAAATCAACAAAAAAGGTAAAGTACGAAGAGCACGTATATTCTACTTCAGAGGTCTTCGTGGTAAAAAAGCAAGGATCAAAGAAGTCCGAGGTTAATTCTCGCCTTTGCCAAAAGTTTTTAAAGCCATCCTGCCGGGATGGCTTTTTTATTAACCATTGTTAATAACTCCGGTTCATAAATTGTTGATTTTAAAACTCCTGCTTTTTTTATTTCTCCTATTTTTTTCGTAACTTTATAACACAAGAAACAGAAAAATGTTCTTGTGTATAATACTTTTTTAAACAAAGTCTCGAAAAACCACTATTGTAATACACAATACAAGAGTTTGACAGAAAGTTAAAAACCCAGGTTTTTAAGCCGAAGAGATTTACGAAAGTTTCGTGAACCGCAGTAGGAAGTTTGAAAAAGTATAGGGAAACACAAAGACAGTACGGCTGCAAAAGTGCTTCCCACAGGAAATGGTTGAACGAACTGGCAACCGGAGTTTGCAAACTCGGCAATAACACCGAGGGATAAAGAATTCGATCAATTATTTCCAAAAAGCCATATCAACGAAAAATACGATGATATGGCTTTTGTTTTTCTGACTACCCGATTCCCCGGATCAGAAGAAAAATATACTCAAAAAATCAATCTTTTCCGGTTGTGTTAACAGGTCCTAATCAATATATCCTCGGCTAAAATCACAAGACTAAAGTAACTGCAATTCCATAGCAGGATTTTAAAACCGAATCAGAGACGAATAACTCAACTCCCAAAAGAAAATAGACTAGATATCTCTTTGTGAATATAAAAACTGACTTAGCAAAACACAAAACTCAATTCGTGAGTTTTTAAACAACTGAGAACTCCCAACTAAAAAACCCCACAACTTTTAGCCTTTCCTCCCCCACCCTCCGTAATTATAACAATTCCCCCTTGTTTCCTGCCAATTTTACGCATCTCTAATCCCCTCATTCCCACATTTAATTGTATATTTGCTCTCGCTTAAAATGCATCAAACCCATTAATTTTATTTCAAAAAATTACCTTTCATAATCATGTCACAAACACCCAAGATAGTTTACACCAAAACAGACGAGGCTCCAGCCCTCGCTACGCGTTCTTTATTATCCATTATACAATCGTTTACCGCCTCTTCGGGGATCGGAATCGAAGTAAAAGATATTTCTCTTGCGGCACGGATCCTTGCCAGTTTCCCGGATTACCTGACCGAATCTCAGCGGGTAAATGATGCCCTTGCGGAACTCGGAGAACTCGCAAAGACTCCGGATGCCAATATTATAAAGCTGCCTAATATCAGTGCTTCCGTTCCTCAGCTCGAAGCCGCTATTAAAGAATTACAGAGCAAGGGATATGCTATCCCCGATTATCCGGATGCTCCTTCTACGGACAAAGACAGGGATGTAAAAAACCGTTATGACAAAATTAAGGGAAGTGCCGTAAATCCCGTATTGCGGGAAGGTAACTCCGACAGAAGGGCTCCGAAAGCCGTAAAGAACTACGCCCGCAAACATCCGCACAGCATGGGGGCATGGAGTTCAGATTCCAGGTCTCATGTAGCCACCATGGATGCCGGGGATTTTATGCATAATGAAAAATCTCATACCCTTACACAAAAAGATATTTTAAAAATAAGCCTGAAACAGGCTGACGGTTCCGTTACCGTTCTCAAAGAAAGCCTTCCCGTACTGAAAGGCGAGATCGTAGACGGTACCGCCCTGAGTAAAAAAGCATTGATAGCATTTTTACAGGAACAGTTAAAAGATGCCAAAGAACAAGGCGTCTTGTTTTCCCTGCACATGAAAGCTACCATGATGAAGGTATCCGACCCTATCATCTTCGGCCATGCCGTAAAAGTATTCTTTGCCCCGGTATTCGAAAAATACGGGGATATACTGGACAAAGCAGGTGCTGATGCCAATAATGGCCTGGGGGATATTCTCGCAGTAGTGCAATCGCTTCCGGAAGATCAGAAAAATGCTGTTGAAGCTGAAATCAAAACCTGTATCGCAAACGGACCGGACCTGGCCATGGTGAATTCCGACAGAGGTATCACCAATCTCCATGTGCCGAGTGACGTTATCATAGATGCCTCCATGCCTGCGATGATCCGGAATTCCGGACAAATGTGGAATGCGGAAGGTAAAGCACAGGATACCAAAGCCGTAATACCGGACAGCAGTTATTCTGCCGTATACGCGGCAACTATCGATTTCTGTAAAAAACACGGTGCATTCGATCCTACCACTATGGGTACCGTACCCAACGTAGGGCTTATGGCACAAAAAGCGGAAGAATACGGTTCGCACGACAAAACATTTGAGATCTCTGCCGATGGTACCGTACAGGTAACGGACAGCGCAGGAAATATCCTTATGGAGCACGTTGTGGAAAAAGGGGACATCTGGAGAATGTGCCAGACCAAAGATGCTCCCGTTCAGGATTGGGTAAAACTGGCTGTTAACCGTGCCGGGGCAACGCAAACTCCTGCCATTTTCTGGTTGGATGAACAACGCGCCCACGATGCGGAACTGATCAAAAAAGTAAACCAATACCTGCCAGAATACGATTCAAAAGGATTGGATATCCGTATCCTGGCTCCTGCAGAAGCAACACACTTTACCCTCGATCGTCTTAAGGCGGGGAAAGATACTATTTCTGTAACCGGGAACGTACTTCGCGATTACCTGACCGACCTCTTCCCTATCCTCGAAGTGGGGACCAGTGCAAAAATGCTTTCCATTGTACCGCTGATGAACGGTGGCGGCCTGTTTGAAACCGGCGCCGGAGGTTCCGCTCCGAAACACGTAGAACAATTCCTCGAAGAAAATCACCTGAGATGGGATTCTCTCGGTGAATTCCTCGCATTGGCAGTTTCGCTGGAACACCTTGGCAACAAATACAACAACGAAAAAGCCCTGGTACTCGCCGACGCCCTTGACGCAGCTACGGAAAAATACCTGGAAAACGACCGTTCTCCTTCCCGTAAGGTAAATGAGCCGGATAACCGTACCAGTCATTTCTATCTTGCCCTTTACTGGGCCCAGGCTTTGGCAAAGCAAACCAAAGACAAGGATTTACAGGCCGAATTCACCCCGCTGGCATCCGAACTGGAAACCAGGGAACAGGATATCGTGGGAGACCTGAATAACATTCAGGGGAAACCTGTCCATATAGAAGGTTATTACTTCCCTGACGAAACCCTTGCCACAGATGCCATGCGTCCCAATCAAGTATTCAACAATGCTTTGAGCAAATTACAGGAAGCATAACAAAATATTTATATTTTTCATTAGCAGGCTGCTAAAAAGCAGCCTGCTTTTTTTAGCACTTATCTCTTCGTCTGCCTCTCCTGAAAAAACACTTTTCATTCCATACTTACTGTTGACATCCTTTATACATCTTAATAATGACGAGAGTTCGATTTATATCATACAGAATAACAAATGGTTAACTTAATCCCTGTCAGGTCGTCCCGATGGTTATCGGGAGTAGTCGAGACCTCTTTGAGAGACCATTCGAACTAAAACCCCCTCGACTTTAGTTCCTGCCCGTCCGGCAGGCGGGTATCCTGAGCACAGCCGAAGGGCTCGGGCCGACAGATACGTCATTATTAATTGATGCGGTTGCCAAAACGTTAGCTCTCGAGGTGACAGTACTATTTTGACTCAACCGACTTATAACCAGAACATTTGGTCTTGTCTTAAACTCACGTTAATTAATGTGAATTAAGGATTAGTCCGTCATGGTTTTTCCATAAAAAAACAGGCGGATTATTCGGTTACTGAGTTATTTAGGCAATACCCTTAAACTGAATAACTCAATAACTAAAATGCAATTTCTCAGCCGGACGAGCAGAATTGTTTATCAATATACCCCGAAGGTTATAAGTATTGAATTTCAACCCTTAATTCACATTAATAGATTATTTTAAATCCCCCGCTATCCTTTTCAATCTGAATAATCACACGTACTATATGAGAAATATAAAAATCCGGGGGTATGGTTATTTGCAACCCATATCCCATATGGTAATTTACCGGTTATATATCCGGTTACAACATGCAACTTCCGCTTAAAATCCTAAACCCGGAATATTGCACTATTACCGTGCATTTAAGATGCATGAACCTGTATTTCACCCGGTATACTCACAACACATCGAATATAATTTCCTATTTTAGTACGATAAAACCATAATAATATTTTAGAATATGAAAAAAGACAACTCCTCCGGCCTGGGACTGGCCCTGCTCAGAATCTGTGCTTCCGCACTGATAATGACACATGGTTTCGGAAAATTACAGATGTTGCTGAACGGTGGCGAAATCGAATTTCCGGACCCTGTGGGTGTAGGCGCAAAAACTTCTCTTATTCTGGCTGTGATCGGTGAGTTTATAGCCCCGATATTGGTAATTATAGGTTTCAAAACCAGATGGGCAACCATACCCACCGTAATTACCATGATCGTAGCGGCATTTGTCGTACATGGCAGTGATCCGTTAGCAAAAAGGGAGATGGCATTGCTTTACCTTGTTATCTTTGTAGCCATCGGTCTTCTCGGGCCGGGAAAATTCAGTATAGACGGGGCCCTCGGGAAGAAATCTCCGTATGCATAGAAGATAAGGGGGCATAAACGTTTACAAAAGGGCCGGAGCCCGATTCGGACAAACTGCAATACCTGTTTATACGGAGGTGTCGGAAGAAAATCAATGCATAATTTTTACCAGCAACTCTTTGAGCAGATCGGCTTGTGATATATTGGCGGCTCCGACCCCTTTCCCTTTTACATCCATTTCCCGTAGTACGGCAACCGCTGCGCTCACTTTTTTCATCGGGTAATTACGGGCCGCCACCTGGTATTCTTTAACAAAAAACGGGTTGATGCGCAATGCTCCTGCCACACTCTTCGGAGAATGGTCACTCAATCCGTGATATTGCAATAACTGGGAAAAAAAATTAAACAGGAGCGCCACGGTTACCACAAGCGGATTGTCCCTGGGGTTCTGCCCGAAGTAATGAATGATCCTGGTAGCCTTCACCACATCCTTTTCCCCTACCGCCTTACGAAGTTCAAAGTTGTTATAATCTTTACTTATCCCGATATTTTCCTCGATATGTTGCGGTGTAATTTCGGTTCCCTGCGGAAGTATAAGCTGTAGTTTTTCCAGTTCGTTGTTTATCTTTCCCAGGTCAGTACCCAAAAACTCCACCAGCATCAATGCCGCCTTGGGGGCTATCGTGTACTTTTTCCCGGCCAGTACTCTTCGTATCCAGTCGCCAACCTGGTTTTCATAAAGCTTTTTACTCTCAAAGAGAACCCCGTCCTTTTTAACCGCCTTGTACAGTTTCTTCCGTTTGTCAAGGGTCTTATACTTATAACATATAACCAAAACAGTTGAAGGTTGCGGGTTTTCCGCATAAGACACCAGGTTTTCTATGGTCCTGGAAAGTTCCTGTGCTTCCTTCACAATAACGACCTGCCGCTCAGCCATCATAGGATAACGTTTGGCACTTTCCATAATATCCCCGACGGAAACATCTTTTCCGTAAAGGATTACCTGGTTAAATCCCTTCTCTTCCTCGGAGAGAATATTATCTTCGATGAACTCCGCAATTCTGTCAATGTAATACGGCTCTTCCCCCATTAATACGTAAACAGGCTTTATATCTCCTTTCTTAATATCCGCTACTATCCGTTTTACTTCATCCATGAATTTTATCCTTCAAAAATTTGTAATTCAACTTATCCGCCGTCCGCAACCCGGAAAATTCATTTATTCTCCCTCCGGGCATCCATTCGTCCTTTTCCTTATATTTGCGCCATGCAGGCCTTAAATTTTCCCATATATGACTTTCGCATCAAAAATAGAGAAAATAAAACCTATATTTTTGATCCCATACGCAAAAAATTCATTGTTCTGCAACCGGAAGAATGGGTACGCCAGCATGTAGTCCGATTTCTTATCCGGGAAAAGGACTACCCTGTTTCTCTTATCAATGTGGAGAAAGAACTAAAAGTAAACCATTTAAAAAAACGCTATGATATAGTGGTCTACACGCCACAGGGAGAAATTACACTGATTGTGGAATGTAAAGCTCCTTCGGTACGGATCACCCAGGAAACTTTTGACCAGATAGCCCGGTACAACCTTACCCTAAAGGCAGGCTTCCTTATGGTTACCAACGGACTTCAGCATTACTTTTGCCGGTTGGACTACATGCAAGAAAAATATATATTTTTAGAGGATATTCCCCCATATAGTCGTTAATTTGTGGGCTTTAACGTATAATACTCCGGACCTGTCCGTAACAGGCCGCTGTCTTTACCGGCAGCCCATGTGTAATCTATGAAAATAGCTGTTGTAATACTTAACTGGAACGGAAAGCAACTACTGGAACAATTTGTCCCCTCGGTACTGGAATATTCCCCCGGAGCGGATATTTATGTGGCGGACAATGCCTCTACAGATGATTCCCTCCACTTCCTTCGAAAATCTTTTCCGCAGGTACGGATTGTTCAAAACCGGGAGAACGGCGGATTTGCCAAAGGGTACAATGAAGCACTGAAACAGGTGAATGCCGACCTTTTTTGTCTTCTCAATTCGGATATCGAAGTTACTCCGGGCTGGTTAGACCCTTTTCGGGATATCTTTAACAACAGGCCTGAAGTTGGTATTGCACAACCTAAAATACTGGATTACAAAAACAGGGACTACTTTGAATATGCCGGGGCTGCCGGGGGATATATCGATATGTTCGGATATCCTTTTTGTCGCGGACGTGTATTTCAACACCTGGAAAAAGACGAAGGGCAATACGACGACACCCGGGAAATATTCTGGGCCACCGGCGCCTGTATGTTCATACGCAGGGAAGTTTTTGAAGATCTCGGGGGTTTTGACGAGGATTACTTTGCCCACCAGGAGGAGATAGATCTGTGCTGGAGAGCCGGAAACGCCGGTCACCTTATCCTCTATACGGGACAAAGTTGCGTTTACCACGTAGGCGGAGCCACCCTGAGCAACATGAATCCGAAAAAGACGTTTCTCAACTTCCGGAACTCCCTTTTTTCCCTGACCAAAAACGCCCCGTCCGGATACGTGTTTCTTCTTATTTTCATACGCCTCTTTCTGGATGGTATAGCCGGAATACGATTTGTATTCCAGTTGAGATTCCTGCATTGTTTTGCCATAATCCGGGCTCACTTCAGCTACTACTATTATTTAAAAAATACCATAAAAAAACGGGGGAAGGGTAATAAGACAGGGCATTACTACGTTATTAAGTCTGTAGTTTGGGCATATTACATTTCCAATGTAAGGGTATACCCCAAATTAGTTAAAGATTAACAAAAACAGCTTGTTTAATTCGAAGATTTTAATACTTTTGGACTCATTTTTAAAACCAAATAAACACAATCATGAAAACAAGCCTGCATCTATATTTTGCAGGCATAAATTTTAGACAGATGAAAAAAATAGTTTTGTTAGGGGCAGGTATTGCCATTTTCTTCTCTTCCTGTGTATCACAAAAGAAGTATGCAGAATTGGAAGCGAAGCAAAAAGAAACGCAGGATCTATTGAACTCTGCGACTGTTAAGCTTAACTCTTGTTTGGAAAGCAGATCCAGACTGGAAGCAGATAACCAAAGCCTGAGATCAGAAAAGAATGCGCTTATAGACAACATGGGGAACCTTACCACTTTGTCTAAAAAAGGTGCTGAGAACCTGGAGAAATCCCTCGAGAGTTTAAGGGAAAAAGATCTTCGTATCCAACGTTTACAGGATGCGATGACCAAGAAAGATTCTGTAACCCTTGCCCTGGTTACCAGCCTGAAAGGTGTTTTGGGTAACCTGAACGACGAAGACATCCAAATCAATGTAGAAAAAGGTGTGGTATTCGTTTCTATTTCCGACAAACTGTTGTTCCGAAGCGGAAGCTATACGGTTACCGACAGAGCTAAGGAAGTTCTTGGTAAAGTTGCCAAAGTGGTAAACAACAAACCCGATTTCGAATTTATGGTTGAAGGTCACACGGACAACGTGCCGATCAAGAGACCCGGAATCGAAGACAACTGGGATTTGAGTGTACACAGAGCTACTGCAGTGGTACGTATACTGCAAAACGACTTCAACGTATCACCAGCCAGGATGACTGCTGCAGGTAGAAGCTACTACATTCCTTTAGACAGCAACGAAACTGCTTCCGGCCGTGCCAGCAACAGGAGAACAAGAATCGTTGTTCTGCCTAAACTGGATCAGTTCTACGGTATGATCGAAGACACTATGAAAGATATGTCCGGTAAATAAACCGAACCTTTTTAAAGAATACGAAAACCGCTCTCCGCAACGAGAGCGGTTTTTTTATGAGGGGTTCATAGATATTCTGCCGGAATTTTTGTATTTTTAATATTGTGAAGGGACTATTGAGATATACATTGGTTACCGTTGCCGTAATATCCGGGCTTATTGCCTGTACTACGGGTAAGGTGGCTTATACCCCGGACGAATCGGAAATTTTCAATTCGGAAAGCGGGGATACCATTGCGATAGCTAACGACAGTCTGGAGTATGAAATTATTATTATAGAGCCTGGTTTCAATGCGTGGTTACAAAGTGTAGCGCGTCCGGAAGGATATTATTCCCAAAACTTCCTGGAAAATCGTAACCATATTTATGTAATCAACTGGAATCAGAGGGTAATGGAACCTTTCCGTTTTAATCCCGACCTGTACACCCTGCAGATAGATTATAACCATAATATTGATTACGGTTATGAAGTAAACTATAAACTCTACAACTACTTTATTTATTTCCAGCGGAAATACAATCAGCGGCTGGCAGGTTTTATTCCGCGTATCTGACAAAAAGATTACATATCTTCATTATCTTTGCATCCTCTAATTAGTACGGTATGGAGAAATTAAAAAGGCGTTGGGGAATTGAATCCAACTTTCAGCTTTTAATCATATTTGTTGTCTTTGCCCTTACCGGGTCGTCTGCCGCCAAACTTGCAGGCCCCCTTCTCACCTTTTTTGAAATGCATGAAGAAAACCTTCACCCCGTCATATACTGGACACTCCGGATATTACTCATATTCCCTGTATACCAGGTACTCCTGGTTACTTTCGGGTGGTTGTTCGGGCAATTCCGCTTTTTCTGGGGCTTTGAAAAGAAAATGCTCCGGAGAATAGGACTGGGTTTTATATTGCCGAAGTCTTAAGAGCAATATTTACACGTACCGCTTATAAGCAACGAAGAAGTTTTTATTATAAAGCCCTCCGGCGTGTGTACACGTGGTATTTTTGTATCCGGAAGACAATAGGTCTGTTCACAATCATCACACTTGAAATGTACGTGCGCATCGGAACTCTCCTGTTTTGTCACTGCATATTTGATTCCCCCGCTACCGTCGTTCACCGCATGGATGATCCCTTTTTCCTCAAAACTGTTGAGGGTACGGTATACGGTAGATTTATCGAAATTATCGCCTAATTCCTCGCTTATATCGTTATAGGAAATGGTGTGGCTGCTCCCCAGCAACAACGACAATATTTCTATCCGTGCCGAGGTTCGCTTCAAACGATGTGATCTCAGCATCTCTTCTACGTTCTTATCCATAGGTATCGTTTCTGCATTCATAGATTAAAACAATTAAACCGTTTACAACAAAAATCCCTGCCGAATTCTCCCTTTACAAGGCAAAACCACTTGCTTCTTTGAGTATATAATTACAGTGATTTATATCTTCGGCATTCAGTTTCAATACACCGGTTATGGTCACCACTTCGTCCGTTTTAAAGGAGGGTTTCTTTTGGAACTTAATTTCCAGTACGGATTCCGGTCCGCCACCTCCGCAGAAAAAACAGGAAGCCATCGGATTCTGAGAAAGCATATATATACCGTCTTCCGGGGAAAGGCTTAAAAAATACCCGGTAATGGATATTTGCTTTCCTTCCAGTTCCTTTACGTTTTTCCCGAAATCCGGAACCAGAAAATAGTCATCCGTAGTATCGAAATACTTGGAAGTAAAAGTAACATCTGCCAAATCCTGCCAGGTAACTTTCTCCTGTGCCTTTGCGGAGAAAACCGCGAAGAAGCAAAAAATACCTGTCCAAAAAACACTCTTAATCATCCTTGGCTAAAATTTTAGATACATTGAGATAAAATACGGGAACTGCCGCCAGTATCGTAGCAAATATCGTCAATAATATCGTAAAGATAAACAAAAATACTTCCTCTTTCATGATCCCTGCACTGCCCAGGGCATATCGGTAACTCTCTTCGATATACCCACCCAGAACCAGGAGTCCGAGCCTGCTCAGCAATATTCCGGCTATAAAACCGGCAAGGCCTATGAGCAATCCTTCTACCATCACAGAAAGCAGTAATTGCCAGCGCGAAGCGCCATAGGTACGCAAAAGCGCCATTTCGTATTTACGCTCCCGTACGGCTTTGTAGAGGTTTACAAAAATACTTATTCCGGATACCAGCATGATCACCGCGGCAATAAGGGTTATGGCTTTACTGCCCGCACTAAGGAGATTGGACAGCCTTTCTATTTCGTAATTAGGAAGGGCCGCCTGCATATTGGTTTTGTCATTGATCATTCTCGGCAGGCTTACCATTCCCATCGGGTTTTTGAATTTTATCAACAGGGAAGTGATTTCCTTATCCTCTTCCGGAATATGTACTTCATGCTCATTCTCATGATCGTGATCTTCATGGGCATGTTCTTCGTGATCGTGACGGTCTTCCTCATGTTCTTCATGTCCTTCACCCCCGTCGTGGTCATGCACGAGCCATACGCTTTCCAGGTTACCGATAATCAACTGATCGGCTACCGTATTGGTGGGCTTTAATATACCCACAACCGTGAAAGGATGATGGTCGTGCGATTCCACACTGTTCTCCATTAACCCGTGAGAGCCGGAGAAGGTACTTCCTGGAGATAATTGCAGTTTATCCGCAACGGTGGCGCCGATAACCACCTCGAAAGGCTTTTCCCACAACCTCCCTGCCCCGGTCTCCGCCCCGTAGAGCCCCAGAAAATCCTTGTTGGTACCGAGTATACGATATCCTTTGTAATTATCGCCGTAAGAAACCGGGATACCCTGTTTCACCAAAGGGTTTCGGGATACTCTTTCGGCTTCTTTAAGTTTTATATTTCCCGTAGGGACATCGATATGCAGAACGGAAGACAATACCAATTGTAAAGGGCTTCCTTTAGCCCCCACAACCATATCTATACCTCTGATGTTCTTTTCCAGCTTATTGTCCAGTTGCCTGGTGATCTGGAACATCAGGGAAATCAATCCTATACTGAGTACGAGCAATAAAACACTCAGTAACGTACTCAAAGGATTGGCCAGGGCATTCTTTACACCTAATTTATATATATTCATAACCGGATACTATTGGAAAATTGTGAAGCTATTCTGTGATCGTGCGTAATGACTACCAGGCTGGCATTGGTCTGCAATGCCTGTTCTTTGAGCAGTTCCGTTACTGCCGTACAGTTTTTATCGTCGAGACTGGAAGTAGGTTCATCGGCCAGGATAACATCCGGATTATTTACCAGCGCAGCGGCAATGGAAACCCTTTGCTTTTGTCCCTCACTTAAATTCGCTCCTTTGGAACGTGCCTTCGGGGCAATATTAAGCCTTTCCAGTATATGGTGCACCCGGCCTTTGTCCTGTCCTGTCCCGGAAAGATTTTGTATGAGTAAAAGGTTCTCTTCCACGGTAAGGGAGTGGATAAACTGTGCTTTCTGAAATACGATACCAATATGCCTGCCACGAAATTTGTCCAGTTTCCGGTGCGATAGTTTTGCAATATCCGTTCCTTCTATATTCACCGCCCCTTCTTCCGGTTTTAACAAGCCTGCCAGAAGGTGCAGAAAAGTAGTCTTTCCTACCCCCGAATCTCCTAATATAAGCAGATGTCCCTTTTTTTCTATTTCAATGTCCGGAAACCGGAAATACTGCTCCTTATCATAACTGAAGCGGAGATCTTTTGTAACAATCATTACGGTTTATTTTAAATAACAAAGATAAAAAACACTTTTATTAATGCAATTTAGTAGCATTTATATTTTTTGATATATATTTGCAACAAAGTAGCATTTATGAATTCAAACAAGGTAGGTTACCGTTACTGGTATGATTATCTCGGGTTTTCCGCATCGCTTTTATGTGCCGTTCACTGTGCTGTGGTGCCCATCCTTATTACATTTTCAACACTTGGAGGACTGGCATTTCTGGCCAACCCCGTTATCGAATGGATATTTATCGGTACGGGACTTATCCTGGCGGTTTTATCCTTATGGCCTTCATACACCCGGTATCATCATAAAAAACGCCCCCTTATTCTCGCTGTGAGCGGATTTGTACTTATAGCTTTGAGCCGCTTTGAAATACACGAGTTGTGGGAAGCAATTCTCACACCTCTCGGAGCCCTTGGAATTGCCATTGCTCATTATTACAACTGGAAATATCTAAAAAAATTCAGACATAAACACTAAGCCCATCTTACTTTTCTCATAACTATATAAGAGGGCCCTGTCTCCGTCCAGGAAACCGGAACAGGGTCCGGGCTTAGTTGTTTTCTTCCTCCCGTCCCTTTAGTCCCAGGGCAAACGCATCATAATTGCGTAATTCTATGTTTAAAGTTTGTTGCCGGTTACCGGTTGTTGATTAGTTCGGAGTTGGTTAGTTAGGGAGTTGAAACGGGAAACCTCCCCTACAAAACTCCATCCCGATATTTCCTAAAATCCGCATGTCTATAGTAAATCATTACCCCCCGTTTTGATTTTGGTGCTTTAAGGATTAAACGTTGCTTTTTTTGTAGGTTTCCGATATCTTTTTAAATGTTGGGGCATACTTCCCCTGTTAAAGTTTTTATACTTTCTCTGTGGAGGTCATTATTTTACGGAGCGTTTTTGTTTTTGCCAGCTAAGTTTTTAAGGGCATATTTCCATAAACCCTGAGGGATACTTGTCTGGAACGTTTTATCCATTTTGATGGCAGGAGGATAAACCTAAAAAGGAATTTTTTAACACGATAGCAAGGCTTTAGTGTTTTGTATTTGGAGGAAAAGCATTCCATGATATGATGGTAAAGGTTGCGGCAGATTGCTGTTAAATATAAAAAAACGGTATTCTTGCCCAAGGCGGAGAAAGGCATCCCGTCCCACCCGAAATCGTTCTTGAGGATATCAAACTGACGCTCCATGTTCCCCCTGTGATTGTAGAGCCGAACCAGTTCGGTGATATGGAGTTCAAGGTTATTGGTGAGTATGGCGCGGTATTGATAAGCATCCCCGGTAAAAGCATCGGTTTGTTTTGTAGGTTTGAACGACCGCTTGACCACCAGTCTGTATTGGACAGGTTTTTCCCCGGCCTTTTTGGCCTGTTGTTCGAATGGGGTCACTAAAACCTGTCCAATTTCCATAACGTTATTATTGGCATCCGATATGGTGTCCCAACTTTCTACTTTTTTGAAATATTTTTCCACATAACTGTTTTTACAGCCAATGTAAAAGTACCTTACCTTTTGTTGCACTAATTTCACAACATCATATTGATAGGAAGCAGCATCGGCCCTGAAGTGGTCAATTTTACGGTCTATATTAGCTTCCAACAAATGGAACAGGCGAGATAATGTATCCCACTGAAAGGACTTTGCGTCACTGTTCCCGTTCCTGTTTTCTATGTAAAGGACCTGGTTCTCATTAATGGTGCAGACCCCGGGTTGATACCCCGGGGCACGCTTATAGGTCATTTTACTATCCTTTTTTTTATTGAAAATGATGGTATTGTCATAATCCACCAGGAGTTCCTTTTGTTTAAAAACACCCAAATGTTTCAATACCTCCATGTTCAATTGCCCCAAGACCGAGTGGGTGCTGTATGTGTGAAGTACAGAACCTCTTTTGGTCTTACATTGGGCAGTGGGTTCGGATAAATTACCTATACGCCGTAGCATCGTGTCGGAACTAGGCATATTCAGGTAAGGATTGCCTTTGAAATGATGTTTAAGATGGGTTTGAAGATCCTCGATACAGTCGCCACCACATAAGTAAATGCTTAGCAATGAATACAAGACATCGCTCCAGGAATATTTGGATTGGGGCGCAAGCTCTGGCAGGTTATTATCCAATAATTTACCTATACCGGATGCCGAGAGATACTC
>NZ_JBRKIS010000036.1:0-21269 GCF_052983315.1 Sinomicrobium endophyticum | reverse complement strand
AATGACAATTTTGTGATCTGTACGCCATCGTAATCGATAGGGGTTCCGTTTACCGAAGGGGTAAACACCACTTCGATCTGCTCCGGACCATTCAGTACGGATACCAGGTTTACCAGGGGAATAACATCCCCTACCAGAACACCATTACGAACTGCCTGGATACCAACAAGACCGAGTACTTCCAGAAGGCCGGCCTCTGTTCCCAGCTTGATATGCAAAGCATCTCCCGCTGCAGGTTTTACCGCACAATCCGCAAAACTCAATCTTTGATAGAATGCCCCTACTTTTAATATCGTAAAGGTAGAATGTGTGCTCGGGTCACCATCTACGGCGAGTTCCGGGTTTTGCACCCCGCCTATGGCCAGGTTATCCTGGCTACAGGCATAGACCCGTTCCCTGGCTCCTTCCGTCGGCGGGAAATTGATTCCTACCGTCACAGGATAACGTACCGGTTCGGTAAGGCCGTCACGGGTTATTTCTATATAATAGGTAGTATTAACATTTAATGCAGGAGTGGTATAACTCAATCCGGTTGCTATAGGTGTCCCTCCTTCGGCATCAGCAAACCACTCAATGTTGTCGCCGGGACTTACCGGTGTCAACTGCAGATTTGCAGCGGTTCCCGGTTCTACCAGGTTACCGGAAACTTCCGGCATACCATAGCGAAGCCTGGCGCCATGTATACGTATATTAGTTAATGCAGAGGCTATTGCCGCAAATTTTACCCTAACACGGTCAAAGTTTGCTCCTGCTTCAAAAGTTACTCTGTAACGATCTGTAGTTCCGGGAACCAGTTTTATATTGATAGGTTCTGACAGGGATATACCATCACCATTAGGAACAGTACCGTTAAAACTTTCCAGCGTCAGCCCGCCAAGCACAGAGAAGTCCACTAATCCGCCTCCTATTCCGAGCTCTACTTCCACAACATCTCCGTTCAAACCTCCGAACGGAAAAATAAGGTCTTGCCAAACACCTCCGGCAATACCAACAGTTGCATTAAGAGAAGCAAAGTTATCCGGATCGGCATCTATGGAGAAATCGGGATTGGCCACTTCACACAGGGCACATAATCCATCCTTGTCCCATTCCTGGCTCACGGCATGGAAAGGACTTAAAGGATCGGGGAATTCTCCCCCGGGAACATCCTGTGCCCTGTCCAGTTCATAGACATGTAGTCCTTCAAAAGCACTCGCCAGCCCGGCATCAAACGATACTTCTATACGGTTGAACGGTACGTTCACCGGGTAGATCAACTCGTAAACATCCGTCGTTCCCGGGAACAACGATAACTGGATCAGTTCCGGGTCTAAAGTCAACTCGCTGTTTGCATCGTTATTATTGTATGTTCGTATACGGATATTTTCTGACAATACCGAAGCATCGATCAATCCGCCTTCTTCTCTTTGTAGTAACACCCGTACGCCATCGCCTTCTACGGACAAGGTCGGGTATAAAGCGGTAATATGTACGCCTTCACTAAGCAGGGAAAGATTCGCTCTCAAATGAGCAAAAGTAGTATCGTCACCATCAAAGGCATTGGCTACATCTCTTACAAAATTGGTTGTACTGGCTATATCGCCTCCGGTTCCCCAAAGGACATCTACAGGACGGTTTACATCTACAGGACCGGTAGCCGGCTGGTAGAAATACCCTTCATAGATATGTAAAGGAGTCTGGAAGCTATCTAATGACAATTTCGTGATCTGTACGCCATCGTAATCGATAGGGGTTCCGTTTACCGAAGGGGTAAACACCACTTCGATCTGCTCCGGACCGTTCAATACGGATACCAGGTTTATCAAAGGCACTACATCACCAACCAGCACACCATTGCGAACGGCCTGGATACCAACAAATCCCAAAACCTCAAGCAATCCGGCTTCTGTACCCAGCTTGATATGCATAGCATCCCCGGCTGCGGGTTTTACCGCACAGTCCGTAAAGCTTAATCTTTGATAAAATGCACCTACTTTTAATATGGTAAAGGTAGAATGCGTGCTCGGGTCACCATCTACGGCGAGTTCCGGGTTTTGCACCCCGCCTATGGCCAGGTTATCCTGGCTACAGGCATAGACCCGTTCCCTGGCCCCTTCTGTAGGAGGGAAATTGATCCCTACCGTCACAGGATAACGTACCGGTTCGGTAAGGCCGTCACGGGTTATTTCTATATAATAGGTAGTATTAACATTTAATGCAGGAGTAGTGTAACTTAAACCTGTTGCGATAGGAGTTCCTCCCTCCGCTTGAGCAAACCACTCCACACTATCACCTGCACCTACAGGAGATAACTGCAGATTTGCAGAAGCCCCGGGCTCTGCAATGTTTCCGGATACTGCCGGTGCTCCGTAACGAAGCCTGGCACCATAAACACGGACATTGGTAAGCGCAGTAGCTATTGCCGCAAATTTTACCCGGACACGGTCGAAAGTAGCCCCGCCAATAAAGGTGACCACGTAACGGTCTGTAGTTCCGGGAACTAATTTTATATTAACAAGATCCGATAGGGATACCCCATCTCCATTGGGAGTGGCTCCGTTAAAACTTTCCAGGGTAAGGCCGCCGAGCACGGAGAAGTCCACAAGGCCTCCGCCAATGCCGATTTCCACTTCCACAGCGTCACCTTCCAATCCCCCAAAAGGAAAAGAAAGATCCTGCCAGACACCTCCTGCGATACCAAAGGAAGCATTAAGCGACGCGAAATTATCGGGGTCGGAATCCACAGAGAATTCCGGGTCGGCTACTTCACAAGCAAGACACGAAAGATCCTTATCCCATTCCTGATTATTGGCATGGAAAGGACTTTGCTGCGCAAAACCAAGGGTAGATTTTAACACAATCAAAGAGAAGGTAAAAAGAAAAAATAACACACTGACCTTACTCTTCTGAGTAGTTTTCTTGTACATAGAACAGGGTTTCAAGTTAAACTAGAATAAATACCTCTATCGAGAACACAATAACTATTAAACAATACTGTTTTCTGATTCGTTTACACGTTTGCGAAAACCGCATAGTGCAACAGAACGGACATATTTCCGACCTCCAGCATCTGACCATACGCTTTCCGCAATAACACCTTCCGGTCCTGCACCGGACAGGATGTTTCGGTTCGGATACATTTGAATTAAAAATGAGGGTAGATTATATTTTAAGGGAAGAACTAAACAGGAATAACAAAGACCTGAGCCATTCACACTTCGAGAATGCTCCTCTTTATTATTTTCTGACCAACAATTATAACGAAAGTAATTTTCCACCATAGTCTTTATTTAGTCCCGCCCGCCTTAACACTCCGTAAAAAACAGAGTTACAGACAAAAACAATTAACTCTTTTAAACATTTCTTACTAACCACTTACAAACAGAAGAACGATTTTTTAGACGTTTTCAACGATTTTTTTTCTCATCCTCCTCTTTTAACATGTTATTTGCAGTCACTTTGAACAATAATCAGCGGCAAAAGCAGTTATTTATATTACGAAAAGAGAATTTTTAGTACTAAAAACACCCGACATACCTAAACAACCGACAGAACCTTACCGTTACAAACAACTAAAACAACCAGCCTTTATTTAATTTTTTTGTAGAACCCACTCATTGAGAAGAGTATAGAAGCTGTATCTCAATATGAGTACAAAAAATCATAAACAAATGTTAAACACTTCCAAATATAGGTATCATTACGCGAATACGCAAGAAAAAAAATCACCTAATGCGAGTTTTATTTTAGATAAGCTAAAAAAACACTTACAAATCAAGACGAATATTGATCTTGCGAATATTCTGGATGTAAAACCCAACACCATTTCCACCTGGAAGAAAAGAAACAGCCTGGATTATGAACTTATAGTCTCAGTTTGTGAAACTTATGGCATTGATCTCAATGAAGTTTTTTATGATGACAATACCATCACAGAAGTAGAAAAAAATAACTACAACAAAAACATCAGTGTTGTAACCAGGGAGTACCAATACCAGTACGTACATCACCTAGGAGAAGATTCTTTCATAAACACTATCCCAAAATATAATTTCCCGTTTATAAGCGGAGACAATATGAGGGCATTCCAGGTTACAGGTAATATGATGTATCCTACTCTCGAAGATAATTCTATCGTAATTGCCAGACAATTAGATGTTTCCGAAACTATAATGGACAACAAAAATTATGTAATGATCAGTAAAATAAGGGGGATTTTCATAAACAGAGTCCGGACACTTTATGATTCTTC
Organism: Sinomicrobium endophyticum; assembly: GCF_052983315.1. NCBI lineage: Bacteria > Pseudomonadati > Bacteroidota > Flavobacteriia > Flavobacteriales > Flavobacteriaceae > Sinomicrobium > Sinomicrobium endophyticum. Next base: position 17,038 of record NZ_JBRKIS010000036.1, on the reverse strand, counting down.
CGAAGAACTGCTTCTTATTAATGACAATAAAATGATTCCGCAGGAAATAAAAATTCACATGAATGAAATAGCGGAAATCTGGGAAGTAAAAGCAAAACTAAGTTACTCTTTTATAGAAGAACCGGTTATCTAAGCCCCTACCCGGGAACACGTTGGAGGAGCCCGGAATCCATAAATTCTCATTCCCGATGCCTACCTATCCGGAAGGCATCGGGTCAATATTCTTAATTAACTGTAAGACAATATATTTCACCCATCCGAACACAAAAAGTGATACGAGTAAACACATCCTGAGATTATTCGGACACCAATTTCCGAAACTCCGATGAAGGATTTTTCCTCTCCGCTCCATCCTTTCGTTCAAAATATACAACGGATTACTTATAGTAAAAAAGAATAGAACTATATCTACTCATAAAATAAATCTATTCGAGGTAGAAAAATGAAGTCACCACAGTAAAAATAAGCGCATTTTGAGATTCCTCGGCACCATGAGGTCTCAAGAACAAAAATAGTCGTTTAGAAGAGCTCTAATACTTTCTCCTATAAAATTACCTTTTTCTGTCACCCAAATATATTGTAGACACATCTAACGGCAATATTCAACATCCGACTCCATATAATTAATATTTATAATTGTTTCAATAAAAATAAATACCTGTTATACCCGTTGATTTTTCTTCTTCCATAAATTTGAATTACCGGCATTTCTCTTCTTCCGCAATCAACACCACCACACATTGCCAAAAAATACTTTAAAATCATTTATATTCGTTTTTCGGAAATATCACTTTTAAAATTATATTTTCCCACAAGCACTCACGCCCTGTCCATCCGGTTAAAAACCAAAAACGGATTATCCGACAAATAGTCCAAAATCTACTCTTGTCATGCACTAAACCCGGCTCTTTCAGTACATGACATTTTTTTATTTCAATTAACATCGTATGTATTACCACAAGGCAAAACGCATCTTGATCTTTGGTGTTCGGGTATATGGATGGATGTTGATAACTCGTACACTCGACGACAGGCATACTCGTATGACGAAATTAATTTTTGTCATGTACTAAACCCGGCTCTATAAAAATTCCACGGGTTATCCACTCTCCGAAGTACATTTGGCCAGGGCAAACACATTAAAAATTAAATTTCTGATTATCCATTCTGTTTAATATCGTTTTTTTGCTCTGTGTAACTCTGTGCTTCTCCGTGAAACCCTGCCTTTGCCGGCAGGCAGGTTTGTGTAATAGCTATAACGCAGAGATGCACAGAGGTTCACGGAGATGTTGAACTGCTTATTATTCTTTAGTCCGTTTGCCCTGTACATTTAGGGCGGCATCTCAAATAGCTTAAACATCATAAGCACAGCCCCTTAAAGTTCCCGAATTACTTATTACCGGAAATTACATCTCCCCGGTATTTTTTTGCTAAATTTACACTAAAAGCAGAACCTTGAAAATATTTGATTTTCTCGACTTTAAGATCATAGACATCATAGACATTGTACTCGTTGCCTTTTTGCTGTATTATATATACAAGCTGGTAAAGGGTACGGTTGCCGTTAATATATTTATTGGTTTTGGTATCATCTACCTCATATGGAGAATTACCAAAGAACTGCAAATGCACATGATGAGCAGTATTTTCGGCAGTTTTATGAGTGTTGGTTTTTTTGCACTTATAGTACTTTTCCAGCAGGAAATACGAAAGTTCCTTCTTACCATAGGCTCTACGAACCTTGCTAACCGAAAAAATATCAAAAAATATTTCAGGTTTTTCCGGGACGACAATTTTGATGTCAAGACCAATGTAGAAGCACTTGTCGCAGCCTGCGAAAAACTGGGAAGTTCTAAAACCGGCGGACTTCTGGTGATTGAACGCAATACTCCCCTGGATTTTGTCAAAAATACCGGGGACAGTATGTATATAAAGATAACTATCCCTATTATAGAAAGCATCTTTTACAAGAACAGTCCCCTCCACGACGGGGCAGCCATTATAGAAGGAAATTATATTGTTGCCACCCGGGTGGTTCTCCCCGTTTCCAACGAAAGAAGCATTCCGCTTCGTTTCGGACTCCGGCACCGGGCAGCCATAGGCATCACAGATAAAACAGACGCAGTGGTCCTGGTAATCAGCGAAGAAACCGGGCAGATCTCCTATATCAGAGACGGACAGTTCACTCTTTATAACACTACAGAAGAACTCATTAATATAATCAAAGAGGACCTTAGTTAATCTCCGCTTACCACGCCGCCGATAAGGCTCCGGAACAAAACCGAAAGCCGGTAACGGAATAACTTCTTATCTTTGTATCTTCAAAAAAGCACTTCCTTTGCGATACTTTATAGAATTGTCATATCACGGAAAGGGTTATCACGGATGGCAGCAACAACCCAATGCCATTACGGTACAGGAAACCATAGAAAAATCGCTTTCCTTATTGTTACGGGAACCGGTCAGTATTACCGGTGCCGGAAGAACAGATACCGGGGTGCATGCCAGGCAGATGTTTGCCCACTTTGACACGGATACCGGTATCTCTGCCGCTGAACTCGTGTACAAACTGAATTCCCTTTTGCCGGGAGACATTGCCATATATCGTATTTTCGAGGTAGAAAATGAAGCACATGCACGTTTTGACGCCACCTCCCGCACCTATGAATACTGGATAAATCCTTTAAAGGACCCGTTTCTGGCAGGACTGTCTTTCTACTACAGGCATCCCCTGGACCTGGAAAAAATGAACAGTGCAGCCGGAATATTACTTGGCCATAAAGACTTCCAGTGTTTTTCCAAATCAAAAACAGATGTCAAGACCTATTTCTGTACTATAGAAAGTGCCCTTTGGGAACGAAAGGAAGGCAAACTGGTATTTACCATAACTGCAGACCGGTTTCTCCGCAATATGGTAAGGGCCGTTGCAGGCACCCTGCTCCAGGTGGGACAGGGAAAATTACAGAAAGAAAACGTTAAAAAAATCTTAGAAAGTAAAAATAGAAGTGAAGCCGGGGCGTCAGTTCCGGCACATGGTTTATATTTAACAAAAATTCAATATCCCTACGTTAAGGAAAGGGAAAAAATATATCAAACTCCCGATCTTTCTAACCCGGACATTACGAACTCGTTTAAATGAGTTCTGTTATTGCGCTAAGGACGGACAAATGAAGTGCGTGAAATATTATCCGGGGATATGAAAAAAACTGGCAGCAGGAGAGCATTACTTTCTTTCCTGTCTTTAACTTGAAAAGAGCAATGAGCAATACTAAAGGATCAGCTTTCGATTTAAGTCTTTTCAAAAGACTTATGAAACATGCCCGTCAATACAGAACCACTTTTTACGGTGTGGCCTTTGCCGCCATCCTGGTATCACTGTTTGCCGTTGCCAGGCCTTACCTGCTTAAAATAACGGTAGACGACTATATAACGAATAAAGATCACGAAGGGCTCCTCCGGTTCATCATCCTCATGCTGGTTGTACTCATGGGTGGTGTTATAAGCCAGTTATCCTTTATTTATTACGCCAACTGGCTGGGACAATCTATCATAAAGGACATCAGGATACAGCTTTTCCGGCACATGCTCCGGTTTAAGATGAAGTATTACGACAACTCCTCCATAGGAATACTCGTAACTCGGGCCGTAAGCGATATGCAGCGTATCGGGGAGATCTTCAGCCAGGGCCTGTTTATGATTGTTAGTGATCTGCTCCAAATGGTGGTTGTCGCCACCGTAATGCTGCTTACAAGCTGGAAGCTTTCCCTTATCGTTTTTTCCGTCTTACCTGTTATACTATATGCTACCCGCCTGTTCCAAAAGGCCATGAAAATAGCATTCACCGACGTAAGAACACAGGTAGCGAATCTCAACTCTTTTGTCCAAGAACGCATTTCGGGAATGAAAATCGTGCAGTTGTATACCCGTGAGAACACGGAATACGAAAAATTTACGGAGATCAATCAAAAACACAAAAAGGCATGGCTTAAAACCGTGTGGTACAACTCCATCTTTTTTCCGATCGCGGAACTCGCTTCCTCGGTTACTATTGGACTTGTAGTATGGTATGGTGGGTTGCGGACCATTGCCGGTGACGACCTGGAGTTAGGGAGTATTTTCATGTTTATTGAAATGTCGCAAATGCTCTTCCGCCCGTTACGACAAATAGCAGACAAATTCAATACCCTGCAAATGGGAATGGTGGCCGCAAACCGTGTATATGGTATACTGGACACCAATAGTTCTATAGAAGACAAAGGCAGCGTTACGGCGGAAAATCTCCGGGGAGATATCCGTTTTGAGGATGTACATTTCGGCTATCTACAGGATGAAGAAGTTCTTCACGGGGTATCCTTTCACGTAAGCTCCGGACAAACGATCGCCATAGTAGGCGCTACCGGGGCAGGAAAATCCACTATTATAAACCTGCTGAACCGTTTCTATGAAATAAATTCCGGCGACATCCGTATTGATGATGTGAACATAAAAGACTACACCCTTAGTTCACTCAGGGGGCGTATAGCCGTCGTCCTGCAGGATGTTTTTCTTTTTGCCGATACTATTTTGCACAATATCACCCTGAAAAACCCTGAAATAACCGAAGAACAGGTACATAACGCCGCTAAAGAAATCGGAATTCACGACTTTATCATGACCCTCCCCGGCGGATATCACTACAATGTAAAGGAAAGAGGGACCATGTTATCGAGCGGACAGCGACAGCTTATTGCCTTTCTCCGCGCCTATGTCAGCAACCCCGACATCCTGGTACTGGACGAAGCCACTTCTTCCGTAGATTCCTATTCGGAAAAACTTATACAGAACGCCACCGAAAAAATCACGGAGAAAAGAACATCCATAGTAATAGCACATCGTTTGGCCACAATTAAAAAAGCCGACAAAATACTTGTCATGGATGCCGGTAAAGTGGTAGAATCCGGCACCCACCGGGAACTTCTCAAAAAAGATGGCGGTTACTACAAAAACCTTTACGAAGTGCAGTTCATGGCTGAGGAAGAAACAATATGAAGCTGGAAGTTGGAAGCTGGAAGTACGGAGTTGGAAGTATGAAGTTAGAAGTACGAAGTTGGAAGTGCGAAGTTGGAAATTGGGGGTGTGAAGGAGGTGGTTGGCTTTACACTTCTTTTTAATTCTCAAATGTTTACCAGATGACCAGGATATTACTTTTATCGGACACCCACAGTCATATAGACAATACTATCCTGAAATACGCCAGGGAAGCAGACGAGATATGGCATGCCGGGGACATCGGTAATCTCGCAGTTACCGATACGTTGCAAAAAACAGCTCCGCTCCGTGCTGTCCATGGCAATATTGACGATGCCGAAGCCAGAAAAGAATTCCCCGAAAACAATCGTTTTATGTGCGAAGATGTGGATGTCTGGATTACTCACATCGGGGGGTATCCCGGAAGGTACGACGGGAGAATCCGCGAAGAAATCCGTAAAAACCCACCCAAACTGTTTATCTGCGGACATTCACATATCCTCAAGGTTATATACGACAAGAAACTGGAGCTTCTGCATATGAACCCCGGCGCCGCCGGCAAGTATGGTTTTCACCAGGTACGTACCATGCTCCGTTTTCAAATAGACAAAGACCAGATCAAAGCACTGGAAATTGTAGAATTAGGGAAGAAATAGTGGAGTTAAAGCGCACAAAAGCCAAAAGGGAATTCTTCGCTTCGTTCCGAATGACACGTTCCCCTCTTTAACGATAGGAAAAGGTTCCGCCGGTTTCATTCGAAACCAGGTCACGGTTCGCGAGCCTTTCGGCTTCGCGCAGGATAAACAAAGCCGGGGAATAAAAAAACCCGCCTGCAAATACAGACGGGTTTTTAACGCACTAATACTACTAAGATTTCAGGTTTATCGCAACCGATCCACTGATTTTACGAGATCTTCATCCTTTTTGATAGCCTTATTGGCCAACACTAAAAAAACGATAGAAATTACAGGAATGAATATCCCAATACCCTTCTCTGAAATGTTACTTTCTCCGGATAAATTTAGCGACCGATACGCAAATACTCCTAGTAAAATTAAGTTTAATATCATATTCAACCTGTTTAACACAAATTGATTTTTTCTGTTCCTGAACGTCAGCACGGATATAAGGGCCAGTAATGCTATTACCATAAAAGACACTAACACCCATAAATCTTCTGTAGCATATACGGCATTACCCGGTACATCTTTCCACAAATATACTACAAAAGGCAGAACCGCACTCACTAAAAACACAATTAATAAATATATGCTCTGTATTCTCTGTAACATCTTTCTGCCAAAAATATGGACAAAAATAAGAGTTCTTTTTAAAAAATACATCCGGTTTATAAAAATAAATTTGTAATATTGCGGTATCCATTCGTAACCGACTCAAAACAAGGTTCGTTTGACTTCGATTTTTTTTCACTTTGATGCTCATCCCAAAACATACAAACAGGACTTAACAGAGCACTTCAAAAGAATTAATTAACTTATTTAACATTTCAATGTTTGACATTTCAGATTTAAAAGGAAAGAAATTAACTGAATTACAGGAAATTGCTAAAAACTTAAGCGTTCCTAAATTCAGAACACTTAAAAAGATGGACCTGATCTATCAGATTTTGGATGTACAGGCTGCAAACCCAAAGACTGTTACAGAACAAAAGACTTCTTCCCCCGCTTCCAATAGTGGAGAAAATAACCCCAAAGAGAGAAAAACACGCAGAACAAGAATAAAAAAGACTTCTCAGGAAACTCCCAAGGCCAAAGCGACGCCGGAAAAAGCTGATATTCCGCAAAAAACTAATACTCCGGAAAAAACTAACACTCCGGAAAACACTGTTATCCCGGAAAAAACCGAGATTAAAGAAAAGCCCTCTCCCGCACCCGCACCCCAGAAAAGCAAGATAGTTCAGACCGGGACAAAGAATCAACGGAACGACAAGCAGGAAGATACGGAGAACAATCAGGCAAAAGACAAGAAAAAGGAATACAATCCCAAAGGACAACAACACCAGAAAAAGGGAAATACCAACAGTCATTCTTCCTATAACAAAGAAAATTTTGACAAGGAAAAAAAGAACCGGTACAAAGATCCGGATTTCGAATTTGACGGTATCGTAGAAAGCGAAGGTGTCCTGGACATTATGCAGGACGGTTACGGTTTTCTTCGCTCATCCGATTACAACTACCTTTCTTCTCCCGATGATATATATGTTTCCCAGTCTCAAATACGATTGTTCGGATTAAAGACCGGCGACACCGTGCTCGGTACCATTCGTCCCCCGAAAGAAGGAGAAAAATATTTTCCGCTTATACGGGTAACCAAAATCAACGGGCTGGCGCCTCAGGTTGTCAGGGACCGTGTGTCCTTTGAACACCTCACCCCGCTTTTCCCGGATGAAAAATTTAAATTAGCGGAAAGGCAAAGCACCGTTTCTACACGCATCGTAGACCTCTTTTCTCCTATAGGTAAAGGACAAAGGGGAATGATCGTTTCCCAGCCGAAAACGGGTAAAACCATGTTGCTCAAAGATATTGCCAACGCCATAGCAGCCAATCACCCGGAAGTATACCTACTGGTATTGCTCATCGACGAACGTCCGGAAGAAGTTACGGACATGCAACGCAGCGTACACGGCGAAGTTGTAGCCTCTACTTTTGACGAACCCGCAGACAGGCACGTAAAGGTAGCCAACATCGTTCTTGAAAAAGCAAAAAGACTAGTAGAATGCGGTCACGATGTAGTGATCCTGCTGGATTCCATTACCCGTTTGGCCAGGGCATACAACACCGTACAGCCCGCCAGTGGAAAAGTGTTGAGTGGTGGTGTAGATGCCAACGCCCTGCACAAACCCAAACGCTTCTTCGGAGCCGCGCGAAATATAGAAGGCGGAGGATCTCTTTCCATAATCGCTACCGCGCTTACGGAAACCGGTTCTAAAATGGACGAGGTCATATTCGAGGAATTCAAAGGAACAGGTAACATGGAACTCCAACTGGATAGACGTATTGCCAACAGAAGGATATTCCCTGCCATAGACCTTATTTCTTCCAGCACAAGAAGAGACGACCTGTTACTGGACGAAAATACGATACAACGCATGTGGATCATGCGAAAATACCTGGCAGATATGAACCCGGTAGAAGCCATGGAATTCATGGACAGCCGTATAAAACGAACGGCAAACAACGAAGAGTTCCTGCTTACGATGAACCAGTAACAGGAATTCCGTTTCCCCGGAAAACCCATAAAATCCCAAAGGATAAAATAAGTGAATTTTAACCTTTGGGATTTTTTTTTCGAATATCTTTACTGTCTTTTAAATCACTCCGCATGATACAATATGACCTGGCAAAATCCGAAGCGGACCTGGAAGGTATCCTGAAGCTGCAGAAGAAAAACTTCATAGAATCCGTTTCTCCCGAAGAAGCTGCAAGTCAGGGTTTTGTTACGGTACGCCATACCCGGAACATATTACACCGCATGAATACGGAAACAGCAAGCATAATAGCCCGGGACGGAAATAAAGTAATCGGCTACTGCCTTGCCATGACAAAAAAGTTCAAAGAGGATATTCCCGTTCTCATCCCCATGTTCAACACCATAGACAAGCTGTCGTACAACAAAAAAGCGCTCAAAGAGACAGATTACATCGTTTCCGGGCAGGTGTGTGTTGACAAAGCTTATCGCGGACAGGGCGTATTTGACCACCTCTACGAGCAATACCGGGAGGCCTACAAAGGTTCCTACCCGTATATCCTAACAGAAATACTGGCCGTAAATCACAGATCGATAAAGGCGCATCAGAGGATAGGTTTTCACCATCTTCACCGCTATTCCACTTCCGACAATACGGAATGGGATATTGTTATCTGGGATTGGAACAGCTGAAAAAAATAAGGTTTCGGGCAAGGGGGCATTATATACGAGAGGGGCGGTAAGAGTGTTACAGTTCGGGATTGAGGACTTGGAGGGATTATTTTTTTGTTACAAGTTCCAGGTTGCAGGTTACAGCCAAAACAAAGGTGGCTGAGTGACAGCCGCAGGCTGTTGTACCGAAGCCACCGGGGTTCGAGGTTGTAATTATAGTTTTTTTAATATGTTTGCCCTGAAGAGTTGCCCTGACAAATTTTAATTTAACCGGGAATCGCTTATTTTTATAACCGGAAACGCTTTCGTATGTGCTCCCGGACAGGTTATCAAAAACTCCTGCACCTTACACGTCCTCATATAAAAAAGAAGATAATGCCTCGTGGAAAAAAAATACTACTTGTAGAAGACGACAGTAAAGTTTGCTCCTTTATCAATCGCGGGTTGACCGAAGAAGGATGTGAAATGACCGTTGCCATGACGGGTAAACAGGGATTGGAATGGGCACAATCTGCCACATTCGACCTGTTGATCCTGGACATTATGCTTCCGGATATCAACGGTCTTGATATCTGTAAAGCCATAAGAGAGAACAACCAACGTATTCCCATATTATTTTTAACCGCACTGGGAAGCGCCGAAAACATAGCTCTCGGGCTTGATAGCGGAGCGGATGATTACCTGGTAAAACCCTTCAAGTTCATTGAATTGGTAGCCCGGATAAAAAGCCTGCTAAGGCGCTCCGAAAACCACGAAAACAGGTTTGTAAAAGAAGAGGCCATGTACCGGTTTGCCGGCCTGCTGGTCAACGACACCACCAAAACAGTGACCCGGAACAATGAAGACATCAATCTCACTTCTACCGAATACAGGCTGTTGCTCATGTTCCTGAAAAACCCTTTCCGGGTGCTTTCACGCACGGAAATACTGGAACATGTCTGGGGCGTTAATTTCGATATAGGCACGAATGTAGTGGACGTATATGTAAATTACCTCAGGAAAAAACTGGAAAAAAATAACAGATCGCGTCTTATCCACACCATCATAGGTATGGGATACGTATTAAAAGAAAACGATGAATACACGAAATAAAATCATACTGTCCCTTACGGTACTGACACTGGGTTATATTTTAATTTTCAGCGGATTCATCTATTTCTCGATTGAAAACTACTCCTATATCGATTTTTATAAAAGACTGGAGATAAGAGCCATCACCGCGGCAAAAATAGAACTGGAACACCAGCAGGACAGTGATGTACTAAGGGAAATACGCCAGGAATTCCTGGAAAAACTACCTAATGAGAAAATAAATATCGCGGACATTTCGGGTGTAGAACCTCAGGCTAAAGCCAAAAAACTCAGCGTGCCCCTGCATTTCATTGAGGAAGTACTCCGCAACGGGAAAGGTTTTTACAACCGCGACAACACTTACTTTTCCGGTATACGATACCAAACGCACGGCAAGGATTACCTGGTAGTAGTGTCTGCCCAAAACTATTACAGCACACACCACAATGCCTACCTCAAAAACCTGCTGATCATAGCCCTGCTTATTTCCATACTCATCATTGCTTCTTTTGCCTACCTGTTTTCCAAACTGATATTCCGCCCTGTACAGAACATTATTGAAAAAATGCGTGAAATCAGTACGGAAAATATGCACCTGCGGCTGGAAGTCCCCAAAAACAACGAAGAGCTCAAAAGTCTCACTCTCACCTTTAATGATATGCTCAACCGGCTGGAAACCTCCTTCGAAACCCAGAAGAACTTTATCAGTAACGCCTCCCACGAATTAAATACCCCGCTCACCTCTATTATAGGCGAAGCAGATGTTACCCTGGCCAAAGAACGCAGCGCGGAAGAATACCGCAACGCCCTTACCAACATCCTGGAAGACGCCGAAAAACTAAGTAAAAAAACCGAAGCGTTACTACTCCTCGCCCAAACCGGTTTTAACGGCAAAGTGCAGAAGTTTGAACTCGTCCGTATTGATCAGCTCATCATGGATGCCGAACAAACCATCCAAAAGATATACCCCAACTGCCAGATCCATATCGACTTCGACCTGCTACCTGAAACTTCGGAAAAACTCAACATAAGAGGAAACAAACAATTACTGCACCTGGCTGTTTCCAATATACTGATGAACGCTTGCAAATACTCGGACAATAAAGACGTTAAAGTAGCCCTGGGGGTTTCCAACGACCACGTTGTCATTATCATCAAGGACCAGGGTATCGGTATCCCGGAACAGGAAATGCAATACATCTATGACCCCTTTTTCAGGGCCTCAAATACCGGAAATTATCACGGTTACGGTATAGGACTTCCACTGGCCAGAAATGTTGTTGAAATGCACGATGGCCTCCTTTCTGTCTTCTCTACCGAAAACGTAGGTACAACTGTGGAGATAAAACTTCCCGTACACAAATTTTAATCTGATTTTAATTTGGTTCTAAGACCGTTCTAAAACGGTACACATAGCTTTGCTGAGTAATGTAAAAAAAGTATTGCTATGAAAAACATTCTGGTACCTACCGATTTCACCGTGGATTCCCTTATCCTTTTAAAAAAGGCCATAGAAAATGAAAATGAAAAACTGAATTTCATACTCGTTTACGGGAAATCTCTTCCGAACTCCATATCCGAACTGGTATTTTTTTCCAAGGGTAAACTCATTTCTTCCCTGGAAAGCAAAAGTTTTATCGAAGCCAAGGGAATATTAAAGAACCGGTATTTTTCCAGAATAAACACCTTACGTACGGACATTTTCTACGGAAGGAACCAAAATGCCTTTGAAAACTTCCTGCAGGGAAACAACATAAACAAGGCATACATTCCGGAGGATTCGAAATCTCTGCACCCTTCGCTGAAAAAAGGATTTGACCTTCTTCCTTATTTAAAAAAGTCCGGGCTGGAATTAACAGAAGTTTCTTATAGTAATCACACCCCTATTACCGTAGAAGAAACTCTGGCCAAGTTATTAATCCCATAAAAACTGCTATGAAAAAGAAAAAAAAATATAACCCAAAAGTTAGGCTTGTATACTTCCTCGGTTTCGGAGGATGCCTGGCCCTGTTTATCCTCTTGTCCGCACTATCACCGGCGCCGGACACCGTTATCTTAGGCAAATGGCAGGAGGTGTCCTGGGAATATGAAAAACTTCCGGACGCAAAAGAAACTTCTATAAGTAAAGCTATCAGTAATACGGTAAAAAATGAGATTACCAGGGATCTCGTAATTCACCAGGCAGAAACCTGGGAATTTCTCCCGGACGGCAAACTCCTTCTCTACAGTGGAGAAAAGTTAACACCGTTACACTGGAGACTAAAGTCCAGAGGAAACATCCTTAAACTGGATCATGAAAAAGCTTTGCCTGAACACTATAACCTTCAGGTGCTAAGTGAAAACGAAATGATATTGTATTTCAATACCGATTTGCAAGCCAAGGGAATTGCAAAGATGAAATTCAAAAAAATCGATCAGGAAAACTATGCTCAGAAAATTCAATAATAGCAGAACTATAAAAGAAAATATTCAGTTAGGCTCATTGACTGCCTTTTCGGCCGGTATGGTAAACGTGACATCGGTTATCATATTTTTTGCGTTTACTTCAAACGTAACCGGGCACTACGCCATTCTGGCCGAAGAAATATCCAAAGGGAACTGGTACCAGGCAGCAGTGGTTTTCGGATGGATATTCATGTTCTTCGCAGGTAACTTCTGCTCTAATCTCATTATTGTCAATTTCAATCAGAAAAACACTTATGCGGCGCACTCAGCACCTTTGATCATAGAGATCACATGTTTACTGGCCGTCGGTACTTACGGACAGTTCTTCTACAAGGAGACACTTAACGAGACCGAAATCCTCGTGGCGCTCATGCTATTCGCTATGGGTATCCAGAACGGTCTGACCGCCAGCATATCCAATTTTTCGGTTAAAACAACACACCTCACCGGTCTTACCACAGACCTGGGGCTACTGACATCCATGTTCACCAAAAAGGAATATCGCCAGAACAAAAGCTTACAGGAAAGGGCTCGCGTACTCTTCGCTATCGCCACCTCGTATCTCTCCGGGGGTATTTTTGCCGGTATCGTATACCAGCAAATAGGCTTTATGGTTTTCTATATTGCTTCCCTGGTAATCTGTGTTATTATCGGTTATGAATATTACAATATAAAGATCAGGAAGATGGTATGGAATAAGAGGAAGAAAAGTCAGAGATACAAAACACCTGCTATGTCCAGGTCGTAGATTCCGCTAAATCTACAAACAAAGGGCCGTCTTAAAAGTATTTAAGGCGGTCTTTTTAGTTTGTGAGTTGGTCGGTTAGTTTTAGCGTGGGATTAGCGGACCATAAAAAGTTATTACACAGAGACGCGCAAAGAAAACGCGGAGGTACGCGGAATATGTACAGCCCCAGAAACATCTTTTACCCGAAACACGCATATACCCGGGATGTAATCAGGGTAAACGCATCATATAAGGAGAAGACAGATGAGGGGGATAAAAGACCGGGAGACAAAGTGACAAGGGGACGAGGAGCGTTGATTTATAGTGATTTGTTGTTATTGATGAAGACTGAAGATATTGAGTGCTAAGTTTGGGAGTCTTGGAGTTGGGGAGTCTTGGAGTTGGGAATGAATGAACAACTCAGAACTCAGAACTAACAACTAATAAACTTGCGTCAAAAAAAAAGACCGCCTTCACAAGCAGTCTTTTTCTCTTATATATTTTGTTTTTGACTTATGCCAAAGTAGCTATATGCTTTGCCAGTTGAGATTTCAAATTAGCCGCTTTATTAGCATGAATAATATTCTTCTTGGCCAATTTGTCAATCATAGACGCTACAGAAGGGAACAGGGTTTCAGCTTCCTTTTTATCTTCCGTACCACGCAGCTTTTTAATAGCGTTACGCGTAGTCTTGTGCTGATACCTGTTTCTCAGGCGAACTGCTTCATTCCTTCTTATTCTCTTTAATGCTGACTTATGATTTGCCATTTTGTATTTCCTTAGCTGTTAAATCTAAATATAATTAAAACCTTTGATCCCGGGAATTATTCTTATATCTCCTTCCGGGCAACGCTTGCGACCTGAAACCGCACATATTCAATTTCGTAGTCCGTAGGGGAATCGAACCCCTGTTACCAGGATGAAAACCTGGCGTCCTAACCCCTAGACGAACGGACCGAGTTTAAACAATGAATCTTTACTACAGTAAAACATTCGCAAAGATAATAAAATGTTATTACCCGCACCCATGCTTTCCGTTGTAATTATTCACTCTTCAAAGAACTTGTAGTCCGTAGGGGAATCGAACCCCTGTTACCAGGATGAAAACCTGGCGTCCTAACCCCTAGACGAACGGACCATTTTTTATTTCAAATTGCGGATGCAAAAATACAACTATTTTTAAACGATGCAATACCTAGGACATTTTTTTTGTTTCAATTTTAAAAAAAATCCCCCTGACTCCTGTTTTCAGGCTCCGGACACAGGTTTTCTCCCGCTAAATTCAGTATAAAACCCTGGCGACAATTTGCCGGTTCCTTCGACTACAACGGAGGGAAGTATTCCGGAAATATCTTCTTTATCCCCGAAAGCAGTTGTTATAAGATAACCATCCCTGTTATACAGGATAAAATGATGAGAAAAACAGGATTCATCTTTTTAAACCTGTATTGGATAACAGCTATTAAAAGCCCTATAACAACAGCTTTCCACCGAATGGAAATAAAATCTTCCCCGAAGAACGTATTTTCGCCAATTTGTATCCCGGCAAACAAAATAAGGGCAATGGTTACCGGTTTAAGTGTTTTAAAAACGGCCTCTTTGACCGGATGTTGTTTTATCTTTGCAAGAAACGTGGAAAGCAAAAGCATTATAATCACCGAAGGAGCTGCAAGTGCAGTTGTAGCTATAATACCTCCCGTTACTCCCGCTACATCGTTACCTACATAGGTAGCGGAATTCATTGCTATAGCTCCGGGGGTCATCTGAGCAAGAGACAATACATCCATAAACTGATCGCTGGTCATCCAGTTGTGTTTTTCGAACTCCACGATGAACAACGGAACCATTGTTAACCCTCCGCCGAAACTGAACAGCCCGATCTTAAAAAACACCCATATTAATAACAATATATCCTCGATCACCGCCAGTTAAATTTTATATTTTAAACGAAACCATTTCCATACCAGGAAACCTGAAAATCCTCCGGCAACGATGATAAGAATAGGATGAACACCGCAGAACAAAGCCAGCAAAGCCAATAAAAAAACCACGAAAGAAACGCTCCCTTTCATCCCGGACCTCATCAGGGTATAAACAGACCTGCATATCATAACCACCAGGCAGGCCCTTATCCCGGTAAAAGCTTTCTGCACCATTTCACTTTCAAAATATCCTCCTACCACATAATACAAAACGGTGATGATAAGAAGAGACGGGACAATAATCCCGAAAGAAGCCACTATACCTCCCGGTGTTTTCCCTTTGGCATTACCAATATATGTTGCGGCATTAATAGCTATGGTACCCGGGGTCATCTGGGAAAAGGATATGATCTCCAGGAGTTCATCACTCGTAATCCATCCCTTTTTACGGATCAGTTCCTGCTCCAGCAAAGGAATCATAGCATAACCTCCGCCAAACATAAAGAAACCTATCTTCAAAAAGGAAGCAAACAACTGAAAGTGAATATTTCCCGAAACCCCCTAAAATCCGCATGTCTATAGTAAATCATTACCCCCCGTTTTGATTTTGGTGCTTTAAGGATTAAACGTTGCTTTTTTTGTAGGTTTCCGATATCTTTTTAAATGTTGGGGCATACTTCCCCTGTTAAAGTTTTTATACTTTCTCTGTGGAGGTCATTATTTTACGGAGCGTTTTTGTTTTTGCCAGCTAAGTTTTTAAGGGCATATTTCCATAAACCCTGAGGGATACTTGTCTGGAACGTTTTATCCATTTTGATGGCAGGAGGATAAACCTAAAAAGGAATTTTTTAACACGATAGCAAGGCTTTAGTGTTTTGTATTTGGAGGAAAAGCATTCCATGATATGATGGTAAAGGTTGCGGCAGATTGCTGTTAAATATAAAAAAACGGTATTCTTGCCCAAGGCGGAGAAAGGCATCCCGTCCCACCCGAAATCGTTCTTGAGGATATCAAACTGACGCTCCATGTTCCCCCTGTGATTGTAGAGCCGAACCAGTTCGGTGATATGGAGTTCAAGGTTATTGGTGAGTATGGCGCGGTATTGATAAGCATCCCCGGTAAAAGCATCGGTTTGTTTTGTAGGTTTGAACGACCGCTTGACCACCAGTCTGTATTGGACAGGTTTTTCCCCGGCCTTTTTGGCCTGTTGTTCGAATGGGGTCACTAAAACCTGTCCAATTTCCATAACGTTATTATTGGCATCCGATATGGTGTCCCAACTTTCTACTTTTTTGAAATATTTTTCCACATAACTGTTTTTACAGCCAATGTAAAAGTACCTTACCTTTTGTTGCACTAATTTCACAACATCATATTGATAGGAAGCAGCATCGGCCCTGAAGTGGTCAATTTTACGGTCTATATTAGCTTCCAACAAATGGAACAGGCGAGATAATGTATCCCACTGAAAGGACTTTGCGTCACTGTTCCCGTTCCTGTTTTCTATGTAAAGGACCTGGTTCTCATTAATGGTGCAGACCCCGGGTTGATACCCCGGGGCACGCTTATAGGTCATTTTACTATCCTTTTTTTTATTGAAAATGATGGTATTGTCATAATCCACCAGGAGTTCCTTTTGTTTAAAAACACCCAAATGTTTCAATACCTCCATGTTCAATTGCCCCAAGACCGAGTGGGTGCTGTATGTGTGAAGTACAGAACCTCTTTTGGTCTTACATTGGGCAGTGGGTTCGGATAAATTACCTATACGCCGTAGCATCGTGTCGGAACTAGGCATATTCAGGTAAGGATTGCCTTTGAAATGATGTTTAAGATGGGTTTGAAGATCCTCGATACAGTCGCCACCACATAAGTAAATGCTTAGCAATGAATACAAGACATCGCTCCAGGAATATTTGGATTGGGGCGCAAGCTCTGGCAGGTTATTATCCAATAATTTACCTATACCGGATGCCGAGAGATACTC
>NZ_JBRKIS010000035.1:0-26282 GCF_052983315.1 Sinomicrobium endophyticum | reverse complement strand
AGGTTGCTTCCGATGTCCTACCCAACTACTTCAGCGGCAAACCGGGTTACGTTGACCGCTAACGGGTTTGCTTCCGATGTCATACCCAACTACTTCAGCGGCAAACCGGGTTACGTTGACCGCTAACCGGGTTGCTTTTGATGTCATACCCAACTGCTTTGACGGTAAACCGGGTTACGTTAACCGCTAACCGGGTTGCTTCTGATGTCATAACCAATTACTTTGACGGTAAACCGGGTTACGTTGACCGCTCAGGGGAATGAGTTTACGGTGCCATGAACCTCTTTAGCCGTAAAAGGGAAAGGGAATGAATGCGTAAGCAATTGGGTTAGCGGTTAACCTGGTTGCTTATGAATGCGTACGCAAATACAAAAGCGGCGAACTTAATTAAGTCCGCCGCTAACCGGGTTGCTTTAGCCGCTAACCCAAACCGGTTCGGTGTTAACGCAATCCCTTAAATGGCCCTATCCCGGCTTGTTCGGAAACAAAAATCTACACGGTTCCTAAATCCGGAAACGTTTCCGGATTACCCTGGCAAGGACGATAAAAGCCATTGCCGCTACGGCAACCAACCTTTTCAGCTTGCTCCCTAAAGCCCGAACCGGGGTAATAGCTAAACCGGCTCACAGCATGAATAGCTTTAGTGGCGCGTTCATGATTTACTCCTTTACCGTGGCACGCATCGATACACGGAGCCCAAACGAATGCCAGAAGGAGACCGGACAATCATTATTCAGCTTGCTTTTATAGTCTTCCTGATCTGAATCCCGACCATAATGTTACATACAAGAGCACAGTCATATGATAATACCGAACATATTTGTGTATTTCGTCGACAAAATCGAACACTTTATCGATTTACTCGAATGAGATAATTTTCAAAATCCCGAAAAACCAAACTTATCCGATATTTGACCTGTGATTCTTTGACACCGTCGGGATGATCAACAAAATGAAGAACATACTTTATACCATATAAAGTTTCGGATTAGTTAGTTGTTTTAAGATTCATGGTTGGTTTAGATTTTTACTGTTGTTTATTTTTGGGGTAGTTTAACATGTAAATGTTAATTTTAATAAGCACAGTAATCCCAAGAAGCTGTCTGTAAAAAGGCAGCTTCTTTTTTTTATCCCATAGCACCCCTATATTTCCATATAGCTTTCCACACTTTACTTTTTTCTTCTCCCGGGGATATCCTATATTCGTATGTAGAAAAAACATATCTATGCACAACATCAAAGAACTATTTAACAATTCATACGGCTTTGCCCCTTTCAGTAAAATACAACCCGGCGATTACCTGTCTCTCATAGAAAATGAAATTGAAAACGCCAAAAGGGAAATTGACGAAATAACTTCAAATCCCGAAGCCCCCGATTTCCAAAACACCATAGAGGCTATGGAATATTCCGGAGAATTCCTGGACAGGATTACCAGCATGTTCTTTAACCTCAACAGTGCCGAGACCAACGATGAAATCCAGAAACTGGCACAAAAGGTTTCTCCCCTGCTGGCCGAATTCGGTAATGACATACGGCTCAACCAGGATCTTTTTAAACGTATCGAAGCGGTTTATCTCCGGAGAGAAACCCTGGGGCTGGACACAGAACAACAGACATTGCTGGAAAAACGATATAAGAGTTTTGCACGAAACGGTGCGGGGCTTGCCGAGGATAAAAAAAGACAATTGCGGGAAATCGATAAGGAACTCTCTTCGCTCAGCCTGAAGTTCGGAGAAAATGTCCTTGCGGAAACCAATAAGTTCGAACTCCATTTAACCGATGAAAAGGATATTTCCGGACTTCCCGAAGGAGCCGTGGAAGCTGCCAGGAATCTCGCGGAAAGCAAGGATAAAGAAGGATGGGTATTTAACCTGAACTATCCTAGTTTTATTCCGTTCATGACATATGCGGACAATCGTGAACTTCGCAAAAAAATGCTGCTCGCTTCCGGAAGCAAAGGATTTCACGGTGACGAACTGGACAACCGGGAAATTATCCTCAAAATCGCACGCCTCCGGTGCGAACGTGCCAAACTACTCGGGTATAAGACACACGCCCATTATGTCCTGGAAGAACGAATGGCCGAAACTCCGGAAAAGGTTAATGATTTCCTTAATGAACTTCTCGAAAAGGCAAAACCCGCAGCGCAAAAAGAGTTCGGACAATTACAGGAATTCGCCCGCGAACAGGACGGTATTGATCAATTACAAAAATGGGACGGCGCTTATTATACGGAAAAGCTTAAACAAAAATTGTTCGATCTCGATGACGAAAAGCTCAAACCGTATTTTAAGCTGGAAAATGTAATCCACGGCGTATTTACCGTAGCCAATAAACTATATGACCTCAACTTCGAAGAAGTCGATGACGTAGACAAATATCATGAAGATGTCAAAACGTACAGGGTAACGGATAACGATGGCAAATTTGTTTCCCTTTTTTATGCCGACTTTTTCCCCAGGCCGGGAAAACGGAACGGTGCGTGGATGACTTCGTATAAGTCACAATGTATTAAAAACGGGATCAACGATCGTCCGCATATATCCATTGTATGCAACTTCACCAAACCGACAAAAACAAAACCCTCACTGCTTACTTTTAACGAGGTCACTACGCTATTCCATGAGTTCGGACACGCTCTTCACGGGATGCTGGCAAATACCACATACCCGTCCCTGAGCGGTACCAGTGTATATTGGGATTTTGTAGAACTCCCCAGCCAGGTTCTGGAAAACTGGTGTTACGAAAAAGAAGCTTTACAACTCTTTGCCAGGCACTACGAAACAGAGGAAGATCTTCCCATGGAATACATAAAAAAAATTAAAGAGTCTTCGAGCTTTATGGAAGGAATGCAAACTCTAAGACAACTCAGCTTCGGACTTCTGGATATGAGCTGGCACGGTATGGACCCTACCTCCGTAACCGATGTAAAAACACATGAAGCAAACGCTTTTGCCGCTACCAATCTTTATCCGGAAACTCCCGAAACCTGTATGAGCACCGCATTTTCCCATATCTTCCAGGGAGGATATTCCTCTGGGTACTACAGCTATAAATGGGCAGAGGTCCTGGATGCGGATGCTTTTGAATTATTTAAGGAAAAAGGAATTTTCAATAAGGAAGTGGCCACCAGGTTCAAAAACAACGTACTTTCTAAAGGCGGAACAGAAAACCCGATGACCCTTTACAAACGTTTCCGCGGACAGGAACCGAAACCGGATGCCCTGCTTCGAAGGGCAGGTTTACTGGAAAAAGTTTCCTGAACCGGTTCTTTGTGACAAAACAAAAAGCGTGGTGCTAAAGAAATATTCACACCACGCTTTTTTATTTTTTCTTAGCTTTTTCCAGGGCCTGATAACCGCCTTTCAGGTTATATACTTCTTTAAATCCGAGAGAATCCAACGACTGAGAAACTTTGGCGCTTCGTTTACCGGTTTTGCAATACAGATAAACCGGCGTTGTCTTATCGATCCCTTTCCACTGCCCTATAAAATCGGGGTCGGAATAATCCAGGTTTAATGCCCCTTGAATATGTCCCTCCCCATATTCTTCCGGAGTGCGCACATCCACCAGGAACTTCCCTGCCAGTTCCTTTTCATCTACTTTTGTAATATCCAATTCCTTGACCTGCCCACGGACAAACATTCCCGTAAGACAACAAAAGATTACCAGCAAATACTTCATGACATACAAAATTTAATTCGATATAAAATTAATGAATTTATTGAACTCGTTTAAACTTTTTTGATTGAAGCGAACCTGCCTGGCCGGCAGGCAGGAAATAGCAATTTTTGTTCTACAGGCAGGCTTTTTTGAGCAACATAGCAGCGCTACGTTGCGAGAAAAAGACAATCTGTGGGGCAAAAAGGGCTTTTTGCAGCCAATTAAGGAAAGTTTAAATGAGTTCATTTACAACTCTTTCAAAAACACTAATAACAGCCCCCATAAAACCGGTATGCCTTCTACCCGGAAACTACTATAATATTTATTTTGGTTTACTCTCGAATAAATAAGGGCTATAGCTACCAGTATTGCTATTACCAGCAAAGACAAACCGTCCGGCCACAACTTGTTCTGTTTAAGCAATTCCAGCGCCAAAACCAGAAACAATAGAGTCACCCCTATTAATTTGGCGTTACGCACACCTGTTTTTTGCGGTATGGTTCCCAACGAAAGATCATCCACAGCCATGTCCCTGATCTCGAAAGGAATGGTTAAAACCACAACAAACAGAAAACGTTGCAGCCACTCCAGGCTTACATCCCACATCCATCCGTTTTCGGCATATACTATTTCGTAATTATTTACCAAAGGCACTAAAACCGTTGTTCCGCTCCACACCAGGGCCACAATAAAAATCTTTATTCCCGGCAAGTTCCTGATATTCCGGAAAGACGCATATAGGGGTACCGCATAGAAAAAGGAAAGTACCACAAGTATTCCGAGGACAAGAAGAGCCCTAAAGTTAAGTTGAAACAGATAATATCCGCACAAAGCAAAACAGATAAAACTGAAATACTGTATGCTCTTCACATGCCTGGTCTTTACGATATAAAAACGTCTTGCCTCACTGCCATATTTAATAAAATTATACCCAACTATAGTCCCGTAAAAAACCACGTAACAAACATTCTCATCATACGGGATCCCGAAATTCAGCAAGGTAATAACCGTCAGCGAATAAACAGCCAGCCCAACATGTATACTGGCCTCGATATAGAAGTTAAATATCCTGGTTAAAAAGCTCATCAGACAAAAATAAAGATAATTCGATAATGAAATAATTCGATAATGAGCCAATTTGATAATTCACGCATTGGTACATTAACGCATTGGCACATTGTAAAAAACTTTGTGTACAAGAACATCTAAAACGTAATATATAATATGTATTTTTGCGCCGCAAACACAACTAATTTACACATACACTTAATTTCAGAGAATGAGAACAGATTCCTTTGCTGTACGCCACATAGGGCCGCGAGAGGGCGACCTTGATAAAATGTTGAGTGTCATAGGAGTGGAAAGCCTGGATCAACTGATCTATGAAACCATCCCGGACGACATACGATTAAAAGAAAACCTGGATCTTCCCAGGGCCCTGAGTGAAAACGAGTTTCTTTATCACATCCAGAAACTGGCCGCCAGGAACAAAATGTTCAAATCCTATATCGGGTTGGGGTATCATGAAACCTTTACTCCTTCCGTAATAAAAAGAAACGTGCTGGAAAGCCCGGGCTGGTATACGGCTTATACACCTTACCAGGCAGAAATCGCACAAGGAAGACTGGAAGCATTACTCAATTTCCAGACCATGATCTGCGACCTTACGGGCATGCCGCTTGCCAATGCTTCCCTTCTCGATGAAGGTACCGCTGCGGCCGAAGCAATGGCCATGCTTTTTGAACTGCGTTCCAGAGATCAGAAAAAAAATGATATCGTTAAATTTTTCGTTTCCACGGAAATTTTACCGCAAACCTTATCCATACTGAAAACCAGGGCTGTCCCTCTGGGAGTGGAGCTGGTAACGGGAGACCATACGACTTTTGATTTCACTCCGGATTTCTTCGGAGCTATCCTTCAATATCCCGGTAAATACGGACAGGTTTACAATTACGGGGAGTTTGTTAGTAAAGCTAAAGAAAACGACATTAAAGTAGCCGTAGCCGCCGACATCCTGAGCCTGGTTATGCTGACTCCTCCCGGTGAATTCGGAGCGGATGTAGTAGTAGGAACCACACAGCGTTTCGGGATACCGATGGGATACGGAGGCCCTCATGCTGCTTACTTTGCCACAAAAGAAGAATACAAAAGAAACATTCCGGGAAGGATCATAGGAGTTACCAAAGATGCAAATGACAACCGTGCACTCCGGATGGCATTACAAACCCGCGAACAGCATATAAAACGGGACAGGGCCACTTCTAACATCTGTACCGCACAGGTACTCCTCGCCGTCATGGCCGGGATGTATGCCGTTTATCACGGACCGGAAGGCCTGAAATATATAGGAAGTAAAGTACACCGTTCTGCCGTTACGCTTTCCGGCGTATTGGAACAACTCGGTTACGAACAAACCAATTCTTCATACTTCGACACCCTGGTATTCAAGACGAATGCTTCCAGGATACGTAAAGTAGCAGAGAGCCACGAGATCAACTTCCTGTACATCGACGACAATACGGTTTCGGTGGCTATAAATGAAGCTACTTCCACAGACGACCTCAACGATATCATTGCTGTTTTCGCAGAAGCTGCGGAAAAAGAAACCGTTATTCTCGATTCTCTTAAAGAAACAACTGCAATTCCGACAGCACTGCAAAGAACATCCGGTTTCCTCGAGAACGAAGTGTTCAATGCCTACCATTCCGAAACCGCGTTAATGCGATACCTGAGGAAGCTGGAGCGAAAAGACCTTTCTCTTAACCACTCCATGATCTCTCTCGGTTCCTGTACCATGAAACTGAACGCAGCTTCCGAGATGCTACCCGTAAGTATGGCACAGTGGGCAAACATTCACCCCTTTGTTCCCGTAGAACAGGTAGAAGGTTACCAGCAAGTACTTCGCGAACTCGAACAGCAGCTCAATGTTATTACCGGTTTTGCCGGAACATCCCTGCAACCGAATTCAGGAGCTCAGGGAGAATTCGCCGGGCTGATGGTCATCCGTGCTTATCACGAAGCTAACCGGGAGACTAACAGAACCATCTGTCTTATCCCTGCCTCTGCCCACGGTACCAATCCGGCTTCGGCAGTAATGGCCGGAATGAAGGTGGTGGTGACCAAAACCGATGAAAAAGGTAATATCGACGTGGATGACCTGCGCGAAAAAGCAGAGAAACACAAAGACAACCTGGCTGCCCTAATGGTGACTTACCCTTCCACACACGGGGTATTCGAGTCTTCCATAAAAGAGATTACCAGGATCATACACGACAATGGCGGACAGGTATACATGGACGGTGCAAATATGAACGCCCAGGTAGGTCTTACCAATCCGGCTACCATCGGGGCAGACGTATGTCACCTTAACCTGCATAAGACCTTTGCCATTCCGCACGGCGGCGGCGGCCCCGGGGTGGGCCCCATATGTGTGGCAGAACACCTGGTAAAATTCCTGCCGTCCAACCCTGTAATAAAAACGGGAGGTGACCATGCCATAACCGCAATTTCGGCTGCTCCATGGGGAAGTGCTCTCGTATGCCTGATCTCCTATGGCTACATCAAAATGCTCGGAGTTAACGGCCTGACGAATGCAACGAAATATGCTATCCTCAACGCTAACTATATAAAAAACCGGTTTAGCGGACACTTTGATGTGCTCTATACCGGAGAAAAAGGCAGGGCGGCACATGAAATGATCGTGGATTGCAGGCCTTTCAAGAAAAACGGTATTGAGGTAACCGATATAGCTAAACGCCTGATGGATTACGGTTTCCACTCGCCTACCGTATCCTTCCCGGTAGCAGGCACACTAATGATCGAACCTACGGAAAGTGAGAATCTGGAAGAACTCGACCGCTTTTGTGACGCCATGATCTCCATCCGTTCGGAAATAGACAAAGCTACGGCAGAGGATGCGAACAACGTACTGAAAAATGCCCCTCATACCCTGGAAATGCTTACAGCAGAAGAATGGAACCTTCCATACACCAGGAAAGAGGCTGCTTACCCGCTGGATTATATCCCGGAAAACAAATTCTGGCCTTCCGTAAGACGCGTAGATGATGCCTATGGCGATCGTAATCTGATGTGTACCTGCGCTCCTATGGAAGCATATGCAGAAGCAGAATAAAACTTATAAAACATTTGATTTACAAGGCTTTCGAGAAACTTTTTCCGAAAGCCTTTTTTATTTCTTATTTTTATCTGACAGTTTTATCTGAATCAAAATCACCGTTGGACATCGTATTTTTATTATGCACGCATAATAAAAATAAAAAGCAATTCCATACCTTTAGAAAAAATTATTCGTACAATGAATATCAAAATCACTGGTACGGGATGCTATATTCCTTCTGAAGTAGAGCTGAATTCAGGTTTTCACGAACATGAATTCTTTGATGTCAATGGTGTCAGGCTCGATCTTCCCAACCAGGTTATTATAGACAAGTTCAAAGCTATAACCGGTATTACGGAAAGACGTTATGCCAAAGAACATCTCAATACGTCCGATCTCGCCTTTTTTGCAGCAGAGAAAGCCATCGAGGATTCAGGTATAGACCCGGAAACTTTAGACTACATCATTGTTGCTCATAATTTCGGTGATGTAAAGCACGGTTCCATACAGGGCGACACGGTTCCCTGCCTGGCTTCCAGGGTAAAACACTCGCTTCAGATAAAAAACCCGAAATGCGTTGCCTACGACCTTCTTTTCGGCTGTCCCGGTTGGGTAGAAGGACTTATACAGGCCCAGGCCTTTATAAAAGCCGGCATGGCAAAAAAATGCCTGGTTATCGGGGCAGAAACCTTGTCCAGAGTTATCGATAAACACGACAGGGATTCCATGATATTCTCCGATGGTGCCGGGGCCACGATAATTGAAACTTCGGAAAAAGACGAAGGTATCCTTGCGTGGGAATCCGCAAGCTACACCCACGATGAAGCCTATTACCTCTATTACGGTAGCTCCTTTAACAAAACTCTCTGCCCGGACACCCGCTATATAAAAATGTGCGGAAGAAAGATATACGAATTCGCCTGTATTCATGTCCCCCAGGCCATGAAAGACTGCCTGGACAAAAGCGGAGTATCTATAGATGACGTCAAGAAAATATTTATCCACCAGGCAAATGAAAAAATGGACGAAGCCATTATAAAGCGCTTTTTCCGCCTCTACGAAAAAAATGTTCCCGAAGACATCATGCCCATGAATATACAAAAGATGGGAAACAGCTCCGTAGCCACTATTCCTACCTTGCTGGATATGGTGAAAAAGGGAGAAATCGAACGTCAGTCCATACATAAGGGAGATGTTGTTATATTTGCAAGTGTCGGCGCCGGTATGAATATCAATGCCGTCGTGTATAAATGCTGAATATGTACGAAAACAACTTTCCAAAGAAAAGATACAAGATAACATTAGATTTTCTCCGGGAACACATTCCCGCCAATGCCCGGATACTGGACCTGGGTACTCCCAACCCCTTTTCCGAGGTTATGGAAAAGGAAGGCTTCCGGGTAACCAACACCAAAGGCGAAGACCTGGATACGGACGTACACAGCGTAACCGAAAACGGATATGATGTAGTTACCGCTTTCGAGATTTTTGAACACCTTGTAGCTCCCTACAACGTGGTGAAAGCGATAGACGCGGATAAGCTTGTGGCCTCTATTCCACTCCGGTTGTGGTTTGCCTCCGCCTATCAAAGCAAAACCGATATGTGGGACAGGCATTATCACGAATTTGAAGACTGGCAGTTCGACTGGCTCCTCGAAAAAGCCGGGTGGGAAATAAAGGCCAGGAAAAAGTGGACCAACCCGGTGAAAAAAATAGGCATTCGCCCTTTATTGCGATATTTTACCCCAAGGTATTATATGGTTTATGCAGAGCGGAAGAAAATAATTACTTAGGCCATTATACAATGACCTACTATGTCGTTATACCCGCCCACAACGAAGCTGAGTTTATACATCGCACCCTCCAATCAGTTGCGGCACAGACACTTTTACCTAAAAAACTCGTTGTTGTAAACGATAATTCCTCAGACGATACTCCAATAATCGTTTCCGAATTTACCGCGAAACATTCCTGGGCAAAGATGGTCACAAACACTGAAGCATTATCAGAACATGTGCCCGGAGGTAAGGTAATACGTGCCTTTTATAAAGGTCTGGAAACCCTGGACAACAATTATGACTTTATCGTTAAAATGGATGCTGATGTTGTACTCCCTCCGGATTATTTTGCCACTATTGCCGGTACATTCCGGGAAGATAATTCCGTAGGTATCGCCGGCGGTTTGATTTACATCAGGCAGGACAGCACCTGGGTTTACGAAACTATTGCCGACAAAAGCCATGTTCGCGGCCCGGTAAAGGCCTATTCCAAAATGTGTTTTGAAAAAATAGGCGGATTAAAACCTGCTATCGGATGGGATACGGTCGATGCCCTTCTTGCCCGGTATCACGGTTTTAAAATACGTACCGTCGAAAACCTGGAAATAAAACACCTCCGCCCTACCGGAGGTTCTTATACCAAAAAAGCCAGGCTATTACAGGGACAAGCCATGTACACTATGCGTTATGGTTTTCTCATCACTTTTATAGCATCGGCCAAGACTGCCTGGAAACAAAAAAAATGGGAAGTTTTGAAATACAATATTCAAGGATATATAGCTGCCGGGAAACAAGCTATCCCCTTCCTCGTTACGGAAGAAGAAGGAAAATTTATCCGCAATTACCGATGGCAGGGCATTCGGAAGAAGTTGAGAATTTGACAGGCCCGGACAATTGTTTGATCATTGACAATGGTTCCGGATCTCATCTTTCTTTCCCAAAAAAAACAGCCCTTCCCTTTCCGTCTTATATCCAACCTCTAAGATCTTCCATCTCTACAACGGCAAATGCACTACCTTCTTTGTCTCAAAAAAGTCTTCATCAAAATAATCGGAAAGCAGGTATTCGGTTGCTTTGGGAAATGGTTTTAATTCTTCGCTGAGATCCCCTCCTTTTAGATACAGAATACCGTTTTTAAGATCGTGCCGGTGTTCCCTGTTGGTTTTGTTGTTAACCCATTTTACAAAATCGGGCATATTGGTTACGGCACGGCTTACCACGAAATCAAACTGTCCTTTTACTTTTTCCGCCCGGGTATGTTCGGCCTTTACATTTTTCAGTCCGAGGGCTTCTGCAACGGCCTGTACCACTTTTATTTTTTTGCCGATGGTATCCACCATATAAAACTCCGTATCCGGGAAGAGTATGGCCAGCGGTATACCGGGAAAACCTCCTCCCGTTCCTACATCCAGTATCCTGCTCCCGGGATTAAAAGATTGTACCCTTGCTATCCCCAGGGAATGCAGTACGTGCCGGATGTACAGTTCCCCGATATCTTTCCTGGAGATCACATTTATCCTGGCATTCCATTCGGTATATAACGATTCCAGTTGTTCAAAACGGGACGCCTGTTCTTCCGGGAGCCCGGGAAAATATTTCAGAATTACTTCGAAGGACATGGATGGTATTTTGGGCAAAAATAAGCAAAACTAAAATTTGTAGCCTCCATATACACATCATCTCTACGAATTAGTTATTTTTGGAGATTCGTAACGGGTTGTTTTTAACCGGGATTAATAGTTAGAATAACTTTTTTATAAATTGAAGAATGCCTTAAATGTTATATAGGAACTCGTTTAAACTTTTTTGATTGAAGCGAACCTGCCTGGCCGGCAGGCAGGAAATAGAGATTTTTGTTCCAAATTTTGGCTTTTTTGATCCCGATAATTATCGGGATGGAAAAAGTTTAAACGAGTTCTAGGATAATAACACCGGCAAACACGGAAATAACAAGTATTATTAAAAGGCAACTCTGAAGAACACTATTAAGCACAGATTATTTTAATGGAAAACGAGACGCTTAGATTTTCAAGGAAAGACACACAAAATTTTTTCAGGACACTGAACAAACGGGTAAATGCCTATTTTAAGGAAAACAATATAAAGAGAACGGGAAACTGGAAACTTTACCTGAAGACCATTATTATGTTCTCCATTTTTCTCACTCCCTATTTCATCATTCTTACCCTCGACATCAATCAATGGTTGCAATTATTGCTGACCGTGGTCATAGGTGTTGGCATGGCGGGAGTAGGAATGAACGTAATGCACGATGGCAATCACGGCTCCTACTCGTCCAAACCCTGGATAAACAACCTTATGGGGGCCAGCATTTATATACTGGCAGGTAATGTGTACAACTGGCGGGTACAGCACAATGTGCTGCACCATACCTATACAAACATTCACGGACACGACGAGGACCTGGATGCCGGCAGGATCATCCGGTTTTCCGAACATGCCAAATGGCGCAGGTTTCACAGGTTCCAGCACTATTATTCCATATTCCTCTATGGGCTGCTTACCATTAACTGGGCCGTCACAACCGATATACGACAAATGCGGCGGTATTTAAAGCGGAAACTGTCTTATGGCAAACTCCAAAGCCCGGTAAAACAGTGGAGTGTTCTTATTATCAGCAAACTCATTTACATTTCTTTGTGGATAGTACTCCCCATGCTGGTACTGGACATTGCCTGGTGGAAGATCCTCATCGGGTTCTTTATGATGCACTACACTGCCGGACTCATTCTGAGTATCGTATTTCAACTGGCCCATATTGTCGAAGATACCGCTACCCTGATGCCGGACGAAACGGGCACCATGAAAAACACCTGGGCCATTCACCAGCTGTTTACCACTGCCAATTTCTCTACCAGGAACAAGATCGTAAACTGGTTTACCGGGGGGCTCAATCACCAGGTTGAACATCATATTTTTCCCAGTATCAGCCATATACATTACACAAATATTGCTAAAATTGTTAAACAGACCGCCAGGGAATTTAATTTGCCTTATTATGAGTACGAATCTACCAGAAAAGCTATAATTTCGCACTTTAAACACCTGAAAGCATTGGGTAAAAAACCCGTGTATATTTACAATTAAGAACATATACGACAGATGGAACAACAACTTATGGAACAAAAGCTATCTGAAAGAATCCTGAACATGTCTACTTCCGCTACACTGGCCATGGCAGCTAAAGCCAGGGAACTCAGAGCGGAAGGAAAGGATATCATCGGACTGAGCCTGGGAGAACCCGACTTCAACACTCCCGATTTTATAAAGGAAGCCGCAATACAGGCCATTAACGATAACTATAACAGTTATTCGCCGGTAGACGGTTATGCCGATCTTAAAGATGCTATCATTACCAAATTCAAACGCGATAACAACCTGACCTACAAACCCGATCAGATCGTGGTTTCTACCGGGGCAAAACAATCGCTGGCCAATATAGCACTGGTAATGATCAATCCCGGGGATGAGGTAATACTTCCCGCCCCTTACTGGGTGAGTTATTCCGATATCGTAAAGATCGCGGAAGGTGTTCCGGTTGAAGTTCCTACTTCCATAGAGAACGACTTTAAAATGACCCCGGAGCAACTGGAAGCAGCTATTACACCGAAAACCAAAATGTTGTGGTACAGCTCTCCCTGTAACCCGAGTGGTTCTGTCTACAGCAAAGAAGAATTAGAAGCCCTGGCCGAAGTCTTGAGAAGACACCCACAGATATATGTAGTATCTGACGAAATATACGAGCATATCAATTTTGCCGGTGGTCACGTGAGCATCGCAACCATAGACGGTATGTACGACAGAACGATTACCGTAAACGGCGTATCCAAAGCCTTCGCCATGACCGGATGGCGTATCGGGTATATCGGTGCACCTTCATGGGTTGCCCGTGCGTGCAACAAAATGCAGGGACAAATAACCAGTGGCGCCAACTGTATCGCCCAGAGGGCAACCATTACCGCCCTGGAAGCGCCGGTAAGCAAGATACAATACATGATCGATGAATTTCACAAGAGACGGGACCTTGTATTACAACTTCTTAGCGAGATCGACGGATTCCAGGTCAACGTACCCGAAGGAGCTTTCTATGTTTTCCCTAATATTTCCGCTTTCTTCGGAAAGACTTTAAAGGGGAAGATGATAGAAAACGCTTCCGACTTCTCCCTTTACCTGCTGGAAGAAGCCAACGTAGCCACCGTAACAGGAGAAGCTTTCGGAAACCCGAACTGCATCCGTATATCTTACGCGGCTTCCGAAGAAGAACTCAGAGAAGCCCTGAAGAGGATAAAAGAGGCCCTGGCATAATTCCGGGACCTGACATTATTATAGAAAAAAGCCACGGATGTAACCATTGTCCGTGGCTTTTTTTATTTCCCGCCTGCAACCCGATATGATATTTCAGGCGCAAAGCATTGCGCTGCTATTTCGTATCCTTTCCAACTTCAGGATATCACTTCTAATTTCGTACTTCGTACTTCTAACTTTGTATCGTATCTTTGTCCAAAAATTTTTTTGATGTCAGAAAATGTTACTCCCTACAAAGATTCCAAACTGGGAAAAAAGGAACAGGTTACCCAAATGTTCGACACTATTTCCGGGAAATACGACGGGCTGAACAGGGTTATTTCTTTCGGTATTGATATAAAATGGCGAAAAAAGGTGGTGCAGATCGTTACAGATATCCAACCGGAAACCGTTCTGGATATAGCCACGGGAACAGGAGACCTGGCCATTAACCTGGCGCAGACGGGAGCTAAAAAGATCGTGGGTCTGGATATATCTTCGGGCATGCTGGAAGTAGGGAAAAGAAAAGTTGCGGAAAAAAAACTGGACAACACCATTGAAATGGTTCTTGGTGACAGCGAAAATCTTCCGTTTGAAGACAATTCTTTTGACGCCGTAACCGTAGCATTCGGCGTAAGGAATTTTGAAACCCTGGAAAAAGGGCTTGCCGAAATTTTAAGGGTCCTGAAGCCAGGTGGTTGTTTCGTGATACTAGAGACCTCCGTCCCTACCAAAACACCTTACAAACAGGGCTATAACCTATACACCAAACACATTCTGCCACTTATCGGAAAAATATTTTCCAAAGACCGTTCCGCATACGCTTACCTGTCCGAATCCGCCTCCATTTTCCCTCATGGAGAAAAACTGAACAATATTTTGGCAAAAATCGGGTTTATAAAGGTAAAACACCATCCCCAGACTCTTGGGGTAGCTACCATATATGTAGCATCTAAATAAAAAGTCATGTTATACCATAACAACCCGGAAACCTTAACCGTATGAACAAGACTCTACTTTGTGCCCTGGTGCTGACCCTGTCCAGCTATAGTGCTTTTTCTCAGTTTAAAGAAAACCCGATAATCAACCTGGAGAATTTTGACAAACAACCGCTCCACTGGGGATATTTCCTGGGAGTAAACCAATACGATTTTAAATTTGATTACAACGAATATGACTCCCGGCAGGATCTCAGGGACGTACAGGTGAACAAAACCATAGGTTTCAATGTGGGACTCATAGGAGACCTTCGCATAAACGATTATATGAACCTTCGCCTGGAACCCGGGTTGTACTACACCCAGAGAGACCTCTATTTCCCCGGTTTTTATAATGACGATGGTACTTTTAACGAACCGGATGGCCTTCGGGAAGTAAAATCGACCTATATCCATGTTCCTTTACTCCTGAAAGTGGGCACCAAACGCATGGGGAACATTAAGCCTTACATAGTTGGCGGATTTTCCTCTTCCATGAACCTGGGAAGTAATGAAAGCAGCAGGGAAGATAACCGCGAGGGCAAATTCCGGATGAAAAAACAGGCGTATTACTACGAAGTAGGGTTCGGGATTGATTTTTACCTGTATTACTTTAAATTTTCTCCCTCCATTCGCGGTGTATTTGCTCTTAATGATGAGTTGAAACCTGACGACAATCCGGCAAGTCCCTGGACCGGAAACATTAACAATATGTATAGCCGGGCCATATTTATCAACCTTACTTTTGAGTAAAGCCGAATTCTTTATAAATATCCCAAAACCTGCCATTGTGCTTTAACAGGGATATGCCCCGGGCAGTAAAAGAAGTCTCAAATTTCCGTGCCCCATATTCGGGCCAAACCTGATGGTATAAATCTTCGGAGAGGTCGCGTGTAGCAATGGTCATATGCGGATGGAATTTATGTGACATTTCCTTCTCCGAAAATTCCAATCTGTCCGACAGCACGTTACGCAAGCTTTCGTAAAGTCTCCTTATCGGTTCGTGGTTTTTGACCTTCACAAAAATAACTCTTGGCGGAAAACTGTCAAATCCGGACAGGTCCACCGGGAAAGATAATTGTACTGTGGCGAACTCTTCCAAAGCATCTGACATGACCGGTTCTTCGGCCGGGTCTCTCCGAAATGGCATTTGCAGGGTAATATGCGCCGGGGATTTCAATGCGTACCCAACCCCAAACCTGTTCTTCAATTCTTCTTTCAACGCCCTGACACGCTCACGGATATCCGGCGGAGGAACCATCGCGATGAAATACAGTTTCTGATCCATAGAATAAAAGTACATATTTATTAGCACCCTTTTTATTTCCTGCTCCCTTAAGGTAGATGATAAGTTGATGAGTTTTGGAGTTTTGGAGTTGGGGAGTTGGGAGTTGAAACTATATTACTTTGGATAGATTAGAAATCCATAGTTTTTTTTCGATTTCTGATTACTTCGTTAAGTTTTTCCCCTCCCCCCTCAAGGGGGAAATCACTCTTCTTCTATTTAAAAAACGTCACAGCTCCCCTCTTGAGAGGGGTTGGGGGTGTGTGTAGAGGGTTGGTATTTAAAAATGCGCCCCCGCATACTTCCTCTATTATGTCCCCATATTCCAAAAACTGCTATATTTACAAAGTGAACTGGGAACAAGCACTGAAAGATTACGGTCATTACCTGCGTATAGAAAGAGGGCTGTCGGCCAACTCCCTGGAAAACTATTCGCTTGATGTAAAGAAGCTTATCCTCTTCCTGGATACACATGATATAAAACAATCTCCCATTACCATTACGGCAGAAATCGTTCAGCAATTCGTCTACGAAATAGCCAAAGAAGTCAACGCACGGTCCCAGGCAAGGATACTTTCCGGATTGCGCGGCTTTTTCAATTACCTCATCTTCGAAGATTACCGTAAGGACAACCCGATGGAACTCATAGAATCGCCAAAGATAGGCCGTAAATTGCCGGACACCCTTTCACAGGAAGATATAGACAACCTCATCGGTTCCATTGACCTCAGCACCCCGGAAGGAGAGCGTAACCGGGCCATGCTGGAGACCTTATACAGCTGTGGTCTCCGGGTATCGGAACTCACGGCATTAAAAATATCGGACCTGTTCTTTGAAGAAGGTTTTATAAAAGTCACCGGTAAAGGGGACAAGCAGCGCTTTGTACCTATAGCTCCGGTAACACAAAAACTCATTGACATATACAGGAAGGAAATAAGGGTGCATATTAAGGCTCAAAAAGGACACGAGGATATTTTGTTCCTGAACCGAAGGGGAAAACAACTTACACGCGCCATGATATTTACCATCATCAAGCGCCTGGCGGAAAAAACCGGGTTACGGAAAAATATCAGTCCCCATACCTTCCGGCATTCCTTTGCCACGCATTTACTGCAAAACGGGGCCGATCTCCGGGCCATTCAGCAAATGCTGGGGCACGAAAGTATTACCACTACCGAAGTTTATATGCATGTAGACAGGTCTCAACTGGCAGAAGTAGTTCACAAATACCACCCAAGAAACCTGGAAAGAGAGTAGTCCGCAAAAATTATCACTTAATTGCCGCTTCCCTTCCCTTCTTTTTATAGGGCCGGATAATGAGTCTCGCTTCCCGGTCAAAACGGATATAGTTATATAACCAGTTGACAAATACGACCATTTTATTTTTAAAGCCTATCAGGGCAAAGAGGTGCACAAATATCCATACAAACCACGCAAAAACCCCTTGAAATTTCCATCGCGGAAGATCTACAACCGCTTTGTTTCTACCTACGGTAGCCATAGAACCTTTATCGAAATAGCGAAAAGGCTTCATCGGCTTGCCCAGTATATATTTAACCAGGTTATTTCCCAGCAATTTTCCCTGTTGTATTGCGGGCTGGGCCATCATGGGGTGTCCTTCCGGATATTTTTCGGTAGGCATATAAGCCACATCCCCGATGGCAAAAACATCTTTATATCCCTGTACCTGGCTGAATTCGTTCACCTTAATACGATTTCCCCGGGCAATCAATTCCTTCCCATCCACACCCTTCAGTGTTGCTCCTTCCACACCTGCGGTCCAGATGAGGGTTTCCGTTTCAAAAGACAGCCCAGTATTGGTGGCTACCGTATAGCCGTCATAGTCCGTGACAAAAGCGCTTTTCCAGATATTAACCCCAAGTTTTTCCAGGAATTCCTCGGCTTTTTTAGAAGCTTTCGGGCTCATGGCATCCAATACCCTGTCTGTTCCCTGGATAACGTTTATCTGCATCTGCCGTATATCCAGGTCAGGGTAGTCTTTAGGCAAAATTCCCTTCTTGATCTCTGCCAGGGCACCGGCAAGTTCCACCCCGGTAGGCCCGGCCCCCACTATTACAAAATTCATAAGGGCATTTCGCTTGTCCAGGTCATTGGTGAGCAACGCCTGTTCAAAATTTTCGAGAATAAGGCTGCGAAGGTTCAATGACTGCGGAATGGTCTTCATGGCCATTCCGTTTTCCTTTATATTGTTATTTCCGAAATAATTGGTCCTGGAACCCGTAGCTATAACCAGGTAATCATAAGTTATAAATCCTATATCCGTATGTATGGTTTTCTTCTCCGGTTCTATACGTTCCACATGGGCAAGTCTGAAATAAGAATTCGGGTAGTTTTTCAGCACTTTCCGAATGGGATAGGCTATGGAGTCGGGCTCCAGGCCCCCGGTGGTTACCTGGTATAGTAATGGTTGAAATGTGTGGTAATTGTGTTTATCCAGCATGACCACCTGGACGTCCTGTTTCCCTAAGCGTTTTGCCAATTCAAGGCCGGCAAAACCTCCGCCTATGATTACGATCCTGGGAGAACTGGTCTTTGGAATATTCATTATAAAGAATTGAGATTTGTGGTGCAAAGGTAAGTCTTATCTACCTTTTTACTATTGAACACGTTCAATTTATTCCTCCAAAAAATTTATAAAATCAACATATTTTAAAAAATGCGTTACACTTCCCTATGCCATCCTGCTTTTTATATTAAATTTATATCAAAAACACACCCTATGAAAAGATTAAACACCACTCTATTAACGTTTTTATTACTTGTTTCACTAGGTTACTCTCAAAAAAATACGGATAAACTACTTTCCGAGCTAGACAAAAAGAGTACATTTTACGACGACATTGCCCAATCTATCTGGGAGTATGCCGAAATGGGATATCAAGAGGAAAAAAGTTCGGCACTACTACAAAAAGCCTTAAAGGACGAAGGCTTTTCCGTAAAAGCTGGAATTGCAGGAATACCTACTGCATTTATTGCCGAATATAACAATGGCGGACCGGTAATCGGTATCCTCGGGGAATATGACGCTTTACCCGGGCTATCGCAGGAAGCGGTCCCCGAAAAAAAATCCCGGGGCGAAAAAGCGGGGCACGCCTGCGGGCATCATCTCTTCGGTACGGCTTCGGCAGCTTCCGCTATTGCTGTTAAAAACTGGTTAAAAGACAATAAGGTTAAAGGGACGGTCCGTTTTTACGGTTGTCCCGCAGAGGAAGGAGGCTCCGGCAAAGTTTATATGGTCAGGGAAGGGGCATTTGACGATGTAGACGCGGTTATCCACTGGCATCCTTCTTCTGTAAATGCCGCCAATGCAGGCGCTGCACTGGCCAATAAATCGGCCAAATTCCGTTTTCACGGTATTTCCGCCCATGCTGCTGCCGCTCCCGAAAAAGGAAGGTCCGCCCTCGATGCGGTGGAGGCCATGAATTATATGGTAAACATGATGCGGGAGCACGTACCTTCGGATGCGAGGATACATTATGTTATTACCAGTGGAGGAAAGGCCCCTAACGTGGTCCCGGATTTTGCCGAGGTTTACTATTATGCCAGGCACGCCACAAGAGATGTTGTTGTAGATATCTTTGACCGTATGGTAAAAGCTGCCGAAGGTGCCGCTCTGGGGACAGGCACCACTATGGAATATGAAATGATAGGCGGCACGCACGAGCTCCTGCCCAACCTTACCCTGCAAAAAATAATGTACGACAACCTGGTATCCGTAGGAGGTTTTGATTATACGGAAGAAGAAAAAGCTTTTGCGGAAAAAATAGGCAAAACCCTGGGGTTGGAAAAAGTGAATTATGACGCTGCCAAAAATATAATGCCATACCAGGAAACAGGAACTCCGGAGGGCTCTACGGATGTAGGCGATGTCAGTTTTACCGTCCCTACCGTGGGTATGGGATCCGCAACCTGGGTGCCGGGAACACCCGCTCATAGCTGGCAGGCTGTTGCCGCCGGAGGGATGAGCATCGGTAAAAAGGGAATGATGATCGCGGCAAAGGCCATGACCCTTACTGCTGTAGACCTGTTTTCCACCCCGGAGACACTCGAAAAGGCCAAAGAAGAATTCCTGGAAAAGAGAGGTGCCGACTTTAAATATATTCCTATGCTGGGAGAGCGGGAACCGGCGCTGGATTACAGGAAATAAAGGCCCATACCATCCGTTATAAATCCCGGCTCCCGGAAACATGTCATTACAGTGCTTGTCCGGAATCCGGGATACCTATTATTCCGCATATTTTTGTAACAATCTTTAGAAATGTACTACTAATCATAAAATAACTTTAATTAGTGGACAAAGAACTGGAACATAGTTTCGTTACTGAGCTGGAAAGGAACCAAAATATTGTACACAAGGTGTGTAGGTTATATACCTCTACTCCGGATGAGCACAACGATTTGTTCCAGGAAATAACCATACAACTCTGGAAAGCCTATCCCAAATTCAGAGGAGAAGCAAAATTCAGTACCTGGATGTACCGGGTTGCCCTGAACACTGCTATTACCCTGTATCGCAAATCAAAAAAAAACCTGCCTACACAAAGTTATGAGAACATACTCATTAACCTGAAGGCAAGTGAATACAATGATGAAGAGGAACAACAACTAAAATTAATGTACGATGCTATAAAACAATTGAGTGATGTGGAAAAAGCCTTGATCTTTCTGTACCTGGAAGACAAGAACTACAAGGAAATATCCGACACCCTCGGTATTACGGAAGTAAATGCCAGGGTAAAAATGAACCGGATAAAGTCGAAGTTACGAACTATTTTGAACCCGTAGAGTTATGGATGAGTTAGAGCTGTTAAAAAAGGACTGGAAGAAAAAAGAGGCCTCGTTTCCGAAGTTGTCTTATGAAGACATTTATAAAATGATCTGGAAAAAATCCTCTTCGAATGTGAAATGGATATTCATTATAAGTATGGCAGAACTTTCGCTCGGACTGGTATTCCTGTTTTACACGCCTTCTTATATGGAAGAGATGAATTATCTTTTTATAGATATCTTGCTGTATATCACTTACCCGGTTATCATTTTCTTTGTATACAAGTTTTACATGAATTACAAGAAAATATCCGCTACTTCTTCGGTAAAAGGGCTTATGGATTCTATTCTGAAAGCGAGAAAAACAGTAAAACACTACATTATTTTTAATCTTGCTGTTATTTCCGTAAGTTCCATAAGTACTTCCATAGTGACTTATGTCAAAGGACATGGGGGATGGGATGTTTACAAGCAGAATTCCCATCTCAGCGATCACCTTATCCTGATCTTCTTTGCTGTGCTCGTCACTGTGCTTATCATAGGTGTATGTCTTGGTATTTACCTGCTTCTTTACGGCTTTTTACTTAGACGTCTCAACAGGAATTACAAGGAACTAAAGCAACTGGAGGTTTAGTTGGTGACGAGCTATTGGATTACAAGGTTTAAAGCCTATGCCCCAACCTAATAACCCAATAACTTATTAACTTAATAACCCCTATTATACTCCTTTTGCAGGGCAGGACGACCTTTTTCCATCCATTCCGGCGCTTTTTCACCTTTGAGATAATGATCGAAAAACTGCATCATCCGTATGGAAAGGTCTTTCCGGTTACCCCAGCTACTGCCTTTGAGGTTATGAGGTTCTCCGTTATAGGTGAGCATCCATACCGGTTTATCCAGTCTCCGCAAAGCCACAAAAAACTCTATTCCCTGGTACCACGGCACAGCACCGTCATCATCGTTATGCATCATTAACAACGGCGTATTTACCTTATTGGCATAGAACAGGGGAGAATTTTCCAGATACAGATCCAGTTTATCCCAAAGTTTTCCGCCTATGCGGCTTTGTGTATGTTCGTACTGGAACATCCTGCTCATACCCGTCTGCCAGCGAATTCCGCCATAAGCGCTGGTCATATTACTTACGGGGGCTCCCGCCATAGCAGCGGCGAACATATTGGTCCTGGTGATCAGGTATGCGGTCTGGTAACCTCCCCAACTCTGTCCTTGCAGGGCAATGTGAGAAGCGTCTACATAAGGATGGTCCGCAATAAGTTTTTCCACCCCGCTTACAATACAATCATAAGCGCTCTGCCCGGGGTATCCTTCTTTATACACGATGTCCGGCACAAACACCAGGTAATCATTACTGGTATAAAAAGTTTTATTTATCGTGGACCTGCTGGGAGCCGGGATATAATGCCTGTGATACGTATCCGAATTCAGCTCGTAATAATATACCACCACGGGATACTTTTTCCCGGGTTCCATATTCTCAGGCTTGTACAGCAAGCCTTGTAAAGGCACATCATCATAGTTTTTCCATTCTACCAGTGAAACACTTCCCCACTTAAATTCTTTTTGCTGCGGATTGGCTTCGGTAAGTTTTTTCGGGGTATCTAACGCTGTCGTAGTTATCCATACATCGGGATAATCCGTAAAACTTTCCCTGGTAAAAAATACTTTGTCCTCGTCTTTGGCTTTTCGGGGAATTCCAAACCTGTAATCTCCTTCCAAAACCTTTTGAGGAGTTTTTTCCCGGCTTATATCCGCAAAGGCATACCCGGCTTTTTTCGTCATTTCTTCAAAACAGGACAGCCATACCTCTCTTCCGGTATCTATAAATTTTTCTTTCGGGTCTAATTGCAGATACCTGTATATCGTTTTGTTCTCCCTGCCGTTTTTAGTCACTCTTACGGGCCTGCCCTTTCCTGCCGGGTCCAGTTTCCAGATATCATAGCGGTCGTATATGAAAACTGCTTTATCCCCTTCGGACCAACCGGCTACACCGTAAGGGCGAGGCTCACTCGGAGTGTCGTGTCTTTCATCGTAAAAATGGACATCAATGCCTTTGGTAAGCGCCACCCCGGCATTGTTTTCCAGGTCTATGGAATAATAAATACTGTCTTTTCGGTTGTAGTACACCGCATATTTCTGGGAAGAGCCCACCCACATATGGCCTTGTTCTTTTACCAAAAGTTTTCTTGCTCCTGTTTTCAAATCCACGGTATAAAAGTCCTTGACCCACAACCCTGTCCAGGACATGGCTCTCTGGTAGGCATCCCCGTCTTCGGCCAGTACATATTTTCCATCGCCGTGGTCCAGGACTGTTACGTCGGCCAGCGTACTATCGGACAATTGTATTGCATCTCCGGAATCAAAATCATATACTGCGAGGTAATTCTTCTTTTTGTCTTTTGCCAGGTTCGCTTTTTGTTGCGGTTGCAGTCGTTTATCCGTCCACGACCAGATATCCACGGAAGACCGTTCGTTATTAAGCAAGGTGTCTTTCGGGTGCTCGTCTTCCCGAAAAGCAGTCCCGAAAAACATTCTTTTACCGTTTTCCGAGAAAAATATATTTCCGTTCTGCGAAGGAACCCAGTTGTCCGGGATATTGCGGACATTTTTGATTTCGACCCCGGAGATCTTTTTCTTATTCCCCGTGTAAAGTCCGTATGTTTTTATCTTGGTGGTATCCGGTGAATACAGGAATCCCAGTTTTTCTCCCGCAGGTCCCAGGGTGATTTTCTCCACCGAACCTTCATCGTGAAACAAGGTATCGGCACTTTGGGTGTCCGCATCAAAATACACTACTGCTACCCTGGTAGCCGTACTGTCTTTCTGTTCAGTTCCCACCAATAATTTATTTGCCTTACGGGCCCAGGTAAAAGATTTGGCATTCCGAAATGCGATACTGTCTTTTTTCAACGGATTCCGAACAACCACCAGCGTATCTTTTTCTTTCTTTTTGGAAGCCGTAGCCGTATCATTTTCCTTTTGAATTCCGGATGTCACTACAGTTTTATATGCCAGCCAATCCCCTCCTTCCGCCGGGATGCTAAAATTCTTTACATCCGGGTATTTTTGTATTTCCCCGGTTTTGAGAATATAAACTCCGAGGGAATCTACCGGGAGTTTATCCTTTTTCCATTTCGCGGTTTCCGCTTTTCTACGGAGTGCCATAGGAGGTTTTATGTGGAAAGTCACAAAAGAACTGTTGCCGCTGATACGGGCATCTGCCCCCCTGGCAATAGTATCGGACACCCCGGTGCCGGTATGGGTAATAACAAGGGCACCGTCTCCGTTACCTGCATTGTATTCGTATACGAGATAATTTCCGTTATTGGACAACTGTCGTTTTTCAATAGACCTCCAACTGTCGAAATCGTCTGTAGTAAGAGATTTTTTCTGTGCAAAAAGCATTCCTGCCGATAAAAACAGAAATGCGGACACATGTAGTTTTCGCTTCATGTTAGTTAGTGTTTATTTTACGGAATCGAGTTAGTCAGCCGGATTTACGGCCATAGTATTTTCTTGTTCCTTTTTCTGTTATTCCGTCCGCACACTATCCCTAATCCCCTTCTTTATAACTCCACCTACGTTTTTCATTCAGGGCTTCTTCCATTTCCAATGCTTCTTCCGGGATCACTTTAAGGAAGGACGGATGCTGTTCGATGGCGTATTCCAGTTGTTCCACAATTTGCTCCACACTATCATTTTCGTAATCTATCTGCAGTGGTTCTTTGATAACCATCGACTGTAATATTCCTTTCTTCTTCACCCATATTCCCTTTTTGTCGAAAGACCTTCGGAAACCGTCTATAACTACCGGGATCACTATGGGTTTGTATTGTTTAATAATATGCGCTGTCCCCTTTCGTATGGGTTTCCAGGGTTTTGTAGTCCCCTGGGGGAAGGTGATTACCCAGCCGTCTTCCAGGGCTTCCCCTATGTTCTCCGTATCCTGCAGGTTTACGCCCCGTTGTATTTCCTTTCCTTTTTCCCGCCATGTACGTTCTACGGTAATGGCCCCCGCATATGCCAAAATCCTGGTAAAAAGCCCCGCACGCATGGTTTCCTTTGCAGCGACATAGTAGATATTGAGTTTGGGATTCCAGATATACCCTACATTTTTTATGGAATCCACCCTGTGGGTAAGACTTGCGTTAAACACGTGGAACATAGCCACTACATCGGCAAAATAGGTCTGGTGATTGGATACGAACAACACACCGGCATCCGGCAGTTCCTTGATGATCTCCGACCCTTCGATCTGAAGTTCATTGAATCCGCGGTACCTGCGGTGGGTAAGCACCCCGAATACCCTGATCAACCATTTTTTCAGGAACAGAATATGTCCGAAAGGATTTTTTTTGAATAATCCCATGTACTGGTCATTAAATTTTAAAGGTTACGACAACGGCCGGCCTTACAAAAATATACATTTATATTATTAAACTCATCTTGACTTTTTCTATAGGCAGCAGGGCAAACGCATCATAAAATTATAAATAGTTCAAGGTTACAGGTTTCAAATTACAGGTTACAAGTTGGGCATGCCTGAATATGGTTGCCTTTTTTCTGGTTAATAATTAATCTTAAATCTCGGTTTTTGTTCAGGGGTTAACCCCTGAACAAAGGTTTCAAATTCTACAGGTTTCATATTTTTTAGTGAACCATGTGGACGTTGATAATTGTACTTTTCTACGATTTTTTTTATCAATATTCTCCCTTGTTTTAAACTGATATGGGAGTGGTCAAAATCGATATATTCATTTTTTAATATGCCGTTTAAAGATTCTGCATGAGCATTCTCCCAGGCTTTACCGCCCATGCTAGGCTGTACCTGATTTTCTGTATGTAACTCAGCTAATCGCTTATAAACGTATTGGCTGCCTTTATCCGAATGAAATATGAGTTGTTTCCGTTCGGTTTTAGCAGTCGTGGCCAGGGCTTCCCTATAAGCTACAACTATAGTATCCTCTGCGGTCAGGGTGGCTGACAAACTCCAGCCTTTGATTTTCCTACTGTACACATCCAGGATCAAGGTCAGGTAATAAGGCTTCTTAGCCGATACAGCGATATAGGTAATATCACTCACCCAAAGCTGGTTGATCCCGGTTAGTTGTAAATCAGTGATCCGATTAGGATACCAATGCTTCCCCCCATAAGTGGTACGGTAACGGTTGCGCTTGCGCTTTAACCTAAAGCCATGACTCAGCAATAAGGCCTCGGTCTTGTCCCGACCCATCCCGGTAGGCTTGAGCTCCGCATAGAGCTTCCTACAACCCAGCCGAGGATGGCCCTTACGAAGCTCCCTTGCGCCTTCCAGAACACTATTCCTAACCCGGAGT
Source organism: Sinomicrobium endophyticum (assembly GCF_052983315.1). Lineage (NCBI taxonomy): Bacteria > Pseudomonadati > Bacteroidota > Flavobacteriia > Flavobacteriales > Flavobacteriaceae > Sinomicrobium > Sinomicrobium endophyticum. The sequence continues at coordinate 12 of NZ_JBRKIS010000035.1, read as the reverse complement.
TGTTCCTGGTGG
>NZ_JBRKIS010000034.1:0-15481 GCF_052983315.1 Sinomicrobium endophyticum | reverse complement strand
GAATTCGTTTAAACTTTTTTCTTTTTGATGGGTTTGAACTTTTTCAAAGCTAACACAATAAAAGCAAGATAGTTAAACCCTGTCCAGCTTGCCACGGTGGTGTCAAACCTGTTTAGTAATGACCGGAAACTGTCCATCCAGGCATTGGTTCGCTCGATGGCATATCGCTGGTCATAAAGTTCTTTGTCAAAATAGTCATCTCTGTCCTTGTCACTGTTACGCCTGTTGAAACAGATATTGGCATTGATTTCCTTTTGGGCACAAGCCTGTCGGAAATCCTTGGAATCAAAGCCCGCATCAGCATTGAGGAACAACCCATCCACACGGAGGTCAGCATCTTCCAGAGTACCAGTGACTACTTCGAACTGCACCTCAATGTTATACAGGTCGTTATGATTGCCGGCAACAGGTTCAGACATAGCTAAAGGTAGTCCCTGCCTTTCGCTAAGGTATAGGGCATTGGTGGTTTTGCGCTTCTTACGGCCTTGGTATTCCACTTGTTCCCCGCCCCTGATGGCCGAGGTGTGACTGCCATCCAGGTCCACACTGGAAAGGTCAAGTTTTGATTTATGGCGGTTGAGGAAGCTCACCCAACAGTCTTTCCAAAAACCGCACAAGCACCATTTCCGGTAATGGTAGTAAACCGATTGCCAACTTAGCACTTTACTGTCAAAAAGGGCTTTTACAGGCACTTGATGCCACTGCACACCGGTCTTGAGCTTGTAGAGGATGGCGTTAACAATCTCAACCAATGGAACGGTCGGGGCAAATCCTCGATGAGTTTTAGGTATGTAAGGAACTATTTCCAATTCTATCGTATCTTTGTCAAGTACAGAGTACATAAAGGGTTGGTTTAGATAATTGTATGTTTCGCAACACAAATATCTTCAACCCTTTTTTATTTTTAAAAAAAGTTTAAACGAGTTCATAGAGTCGGTAAGTAATTATTTTAAAAATATAAATTTAATATTGTTCTAATTTATGTTTTTACACATTTCTCTTATTTAAATTTAAATACATTAATATTAAACCTCAATTTTTAAATCCCTATTCCCTTTTAACATTTTTATTTACCTGAAACTTATTCAATAATTTATAAAAATCTTCACTTATCTTTCTTTCCACTACCCTAGCATAAATTTGTGTCGTTGTCAATTTTGTATGTCCTAATAATTTTGATACCGTTTCTATAGGAACACCATTGGAAAGTAAAACTGTAGTGGCAAAGGTATGCCGGGCAACATGAAATGTAATATTTTTATGGATATTACATAATCCCGCTATCTCCTTCAAATATTTATTGGTCTTTTGATTAGAGCTTACAGGCAATAAATATCCTATTAAATCCGCTTCCTGTAAGCCCCTATATTTTTCAATGATTTCCAATGCTTTAGGTAGTAGAGGTACTTTAACACGTTCGTCTGTTTTTTCCCTTTTGGTATAGATCCAATATTTGCCGTCGATCCCCTTTACTATATTGTTCTCAGTAAGTTCCTTTACATCCACATACGACAATCCGGTATAGCAAGAAAATACAAAGCAATCTTTTACCCGCTGTAACCGCTCATTTTTAAACTCTGTTCCTTCTAATAGTTCCAGTTCTCCTTCACTTAAATAAGCCCTATCATATTTCTGGTATTTCAATTGGAATTGGTTGAACGGGTTTTTATGCATCCATTCCAGTTTAACGGCTAGGTTTACCATTTTTTTGAACCGTTCCAAATGTTTCATAACCCCATTATTGCCCAACATCAATTGTTTCTTGGAGTTCCTGTAATTGCGCAGGAAATGCTCAAAATCGGTTACAAATTCGTAGTTCAATTGTTTTAGGTAGATGTCCTTTAATCTTCTTTTCTTTAGCAGGAATTTGTACAGGTATTTCTCGGTAGTATAATAGTTTTTCATTGTTCCCCTTTTCAGAACAAATACCATATTTTCGTGATGGTATACAATGAGTTCCCGTAAGGTCTTACTATTATCGTCTTCTCCCAAATATCGGGATTTGATGGCTTCCGAAGATATAAACTTATCTTCCTCCAGGAGTTCTTTATGGCATTCCAGTAGCCTGTTATATACCTCGTCCAGATAGACGTTTAACATTCTTACCTTTTGGGAACTGCCCCTGCCACGGCTTTTGTTATTGTCCCAATCTTTGTTGGAAATGGCTCTCCTTAAACTGATTTCTGCACGTTTTCCATTAATCGTAATACGCACATAGATGGAAAGTTGTTTGGGATTGCTCCTTGATTTTCTGGTAAAGAAAATTACCGTAAAAGTGCTTTTTGTCTTCATTTTCAATGACTTTGAATTAAACAATACATTGTTAAATCGAAAGTCAAATCATACCCGAAAGCTCTTTAAAGATAGTACAATTTTAATAAAACATTGCACACCGAATTGCACACCTTTTATATGGTTTTAAATGAAATCAAGTGATGCCACAAAAAATGAAAAGCACTGAAAATCATAAGATTAACAGTGCTTTATTGTAACCTATTTCTAGGTTCGTCGGGGTGGCAGGATTCGAACCTGCGGCCTCCTGCTCCCAAAGCAGGCGCGATAACCGGGCTACGCTACACCCCGAAGCACTAAAAAGTGTACGAAGGCTGCAAATATAGGATTTTTTTGTTAAAAAAATCGCGATTGTGTTTTTTACACTCAAAACTTTGTAAATTGTTCAGATAAAGCAATGTACAATCTATTTTTTAATCCGTATCAATATAAATAACCAGATGAAAAACCCAAATGTAATACCCTTATTATTCCTTCTCTCCTTTGTTGCCTGTGCACAACAAAAAGATACCTCCATACACGAGCCCGAAACCGTAGATTATACCGTGGAAACCGTAGTAGACGACCTCAGTGTTCCATGGGGCATGGCTTTTCTGCCGGATGGTAGTATGCTTATCACCGAACGATCGGGAGAACTTATCCGCTTCAAAGACGGTGAAAAAACTGCGATTAGCAATGTACCCGAAGTGTATGCACGCGGACAGGGCGGGCTACTGGACATACTGCTTCATCCCGATTATGAAAACAACGGCTGGATATACCTCTCCTATTCTACCCCCGAAGGTGAAGAAAACGGTGCCCATACAGCTATCATACGGACTAAACTTCAGGGGGATGCCCTGGTTGACAAACAACTCCTTTATAAAGGCACACCCAATACCCGGAAATCGCACCACTTCGGGTCACGTATGGTTTTTGACCGGGACGGCTACCTTTATTTTTCCATAGGGGAACGTGGCGACCACGATATTAATCCGCAGGACATTACCCGCGACGGCGGAAAAGTATACCGTATCCGGGAAGACGGCAGCATTCCGCAGGACAATCCATTTACCGGGAATGCCGAAGCCAAACACGCCATCTACAGTTACGGCCACCGTAATCCGCAAGGAATGGTCGTTCACCCGGAAACGGGGGAAATATGGGTACACGAACACGGACCGAGAGGTGGTGATGAGATCAACATCGTTAAAAAAGGAGCCAATTACGGCTGGCCGGAAATCACCTATGGTATCGATTATGACGGCACTATTATCTCTGATGAAACCGAAAAAGAAGGCATGGAACAGCCTATATACTACTGGGTGCCTTCCATAGCCCCGAGCGGCATGGCTTTTATTACTTCCGACATATATCCGGAGTGGAAAGGAAACCTTCTCGCCGGCTCTCTGTCATTCCAATACTTGGAAAGGCTCGTGATGGACGGCAATGAGGTGACTTACCGCGAAAAACTGCTTACCGATATGGGCCGTGTACGCGATGTAAGACAGGGACCCGACGGGTACATCTACGCCTCGATAGAAGGTAAAGGCATCGTAAAAATAGTGCCGGGGAAGTCCTGATATCCGGCAGGTACAAAGGCCTTCCACCCTCTACCTTGCCTCATTTATCACTGTTTTAATTCGAAATGTCACAGCTGTCATAATATGGAAACCCCATTCCCGAATTTTAAAACTAATTGCGTACCTTCGTAACCGAATTTTTTGGTCATAAAAAACGATAAAAATGAGTAAATACGATGTCATAGTTGTGGGCAGTGGCCCCGGAGGATATGTTACTGCCATCAGAGCCTCACAATTGGGCTTAAAAACTGCTATTGTAGAAAAAGAGAACCTGGGAGGCGTTTGTCTGAACTGGGGTTGTATCCCTACCAAGGCACTGCTCAAGAGCGCACAGGTATTCGAATACCTGAAACATGCCGGAGACTACGGACTTAGTGTAAAGGAATATGACAAGGATTTCGGTGCCGTAGTAAAAAGAAGCAGGGGTGTTGCCGATGGTATGAGCAAAGGAGTGCAGTTCCTGATGAAAAAGAATAAAATAGATGTTATCAACGGTTACGGAAAAGTAAAACCCGGTAAAAAGGTAGAAGTAACCGGGAGTGACGACAAGAAAACCGAATACCAGGCAGATCATATTATCATAGCTACCGGGGCACGATCCAGGGAGTTACCCAGCCTGCCGCAGGACGGGAAAAAAGTGATCGGTTATCGCGAAGCCATGAACCTGTCGGAACAACCTAAAAAACTGATCGTTGTAGGTTCCGGGGCTATAGGAATAGAATTTGCATACTTCTATAATGCTATGGGAACAGAAGTTACCGTAGTGGAATATCTGCCGAATATCGTTCCCGTAGAAGACGAGGATGTTTCCAAACAACTCGAAAGAAGCTTCAAAAAAGCAGGCGTAAAAATAATGACTTCTGCCGAAGTGACTAAAGTAGATACCTCCGGAAAAGGGGTAAAAGCCACCGTAAAAACCAAAAAGGGTGAGGAAGTGCTGGAAGCAGACATCGTGCTCTCTGCCGTAGGTATCAAAACCAATATCGAAAACATTGGCCTGGAAGACGTAGGTATCTCTACCGACAGGGATAAAATACTGGTTAACGATTACTACCAGACCAACATACCCGGGTACTATGCCATAGGCGATGTAACTCCCGGACAGGCCCTGGCGCACGTCGCTTCTGCCGAAGGGATACTCTGCGTAGAGAAAATAGCAGGCATGCATGTAGAGCCCCTGGATTATGGCAACATACCGGGATGTACATATTGTATACCTGAAGTAGCCTCAGTAGGACTCACGGAAAAACAAGCCAAAGAAAAAGGATATGACATCAAAGTCGGTAAATTTCCTTTCTCCGCTTCCGGAAAAGCAAAAGCCAGTGGCAATGCCGATGGCTTTGTAAAAGTGATCTTCGATGCCAAGTACGGCGAATGGCTCGGTTGCCATATGATCGGTACCGGGGTTACCGATATGATCGCAGAAGCTGTAGTAGCCCGAAAGCTGGAAACTACAGGCCACGAAGTACTCAAAGCCGTACACCCGCACCCCACGATGAGTGAAGCGGTGATGGAAGCAGTTGCAGATGCTTACGGTGAAGTGATCCACCTGTAGAACACTATCCGACAACACCATATAAAGCTTCTGCGGTATCCTCTGCGGAAGCTTTTTTTAAATCGTATATCATGTTAAAAAGCTTCAGAATAACCGCCATTCTGGAAGGTATTTCATATTTAATGCTCTTCCTGGTTGGCATGCCGCTAAAATATATTTTTGATCATACCGCCACCAACATGATGATCGGGTATATTCACGGGTTTCTCTTTATTCTATATGTGATTCTTGCCGTGCTGGTATGTTATCAAAAGAAATGGGGACTGAAACGGTTCGCACTGCTTTTTATCGCCGCACTGCTGCCATTCGGAACTTTTTACGCGGAGAAAAAATATCTCCGGGAGGACACGAAAAACTTTTCCACCTCATCATAATCGGGCAATAATTTAAAAAAACACCGGCTTTTGAGACTATTTAATACATAAGTTATTACCTAACTTCGGGATATGTCTTATTTTTGCCAGATTAACACTTAAACGCTGATAAAATGAAAAAGATCGTATTGTTAATTGCCATTGGTTTAATTGCCGTTTCAAATCTTCATGCACAGAATGATGAAGGTGAAGGCACAGAACTGCTCAAAGGTAAATGGATGGTAGGGGGTTCCTTCGGTTTCTCCAAAGACAATAACTCGGGTACCGAAACTACCGATTTTTCCATATTGCCTTCCGTAGGTATTTTCCTGGACAATGATCTTGTAGTAGGTCTGAGTGCCGGATACGAACAAAGCAAAGTGAACATTGACGGGATAAGTTCCAAAAAAGAATTTTACGGTATACTTCCTTATGCCAGGAAATACTGGTTCCCCGCTTCCAAACTAATGCCTTTCGCCCAGGGAGATGTAAGACTGGGATGGGCCAAAGACAGTAGTGCGGATAATTTTGCCTGGGGTATTAACCTAAGGCCCGGGCTTACTTACCGGCTTAACGAAAGTATTGCTTTTGACGCCATTATAGGCCGGTTCGGGTATGACAACGAAGGTAAAGATTCTGATAACTACGGTTTTGGCCTGGACCTGACCAACCTGAGACTCGGAATCATCATATTCCTATAAAAATACCGTTTTACAAAACCGAATAAATCATCTCTTTTACAGACTATCGACAATGCAGCTTACTGAACTGAATGCCATTTCCCCTATTGACGGGAGATACCGGAACAAAACCGAAAACCTGGCTCCTTTTTTCTCTGAAGAAGCCCTTATCAAATACCGGGTACGGGTAGAGATCGAGTACTTTATTGCCTTGTGCAACCTCCCTCTGCCACAATTAAAGGATTTTGACCAGTCCCTTTTCGGAGACCTGAGAAGCATATATATCAACTTTTCAGCACAGGATGCCGAAGCTATAAAAGAGATCGAAAAAACCACCAATCACGATGTGAAAGCGGTGGAATATTTTATTAAACAAAAGTTCGATGACCTGGGGTTGTCCGCTTCGAAGGAATTTATCCATTTCGGACTTACATCCCAGGACATCAATAATACTTCTATACCCTTATCGCTGAAAGAAGCAGTGGAAGAAACATATTTTCCTTGCCTGGACGAAGTACTTGTAAAACTAAAGGAACTCGCAGCCGAATGGGCAGATATACCTATGCTGGCCCGTACGCACGGCCAACCTGCTTCCCCTACCCGGCTCGGTAAGGAAATACAGGTATTCATTACCCGGATCGAAGAGCAACTGGCAGTGTTGAAAACCATTCCGTATGCGGCAAAATTCGGTGGCGCCACGGGAAATTACAACGCACATCACGTTGCATACCCGGATACGGACTGGAAAGCCTTCGGTACTCATTTCGTAGAAAAAATGCTGGGACTGAACCATTCTTTCCCCACCACACAAATAGAACATTACGACCATATGGCCGCCCTGTTCGATGCCCTGAAACGCATCAACACTATTTTAATAGACCTGGACAGGGATTTCTGGACCTATATTTCCATGGACTACTTCAAACAGAAGATCAAAGCAGGTGAAGTGGGTTCCTCGGCCATGCCGCATAAAGTAAACCCTATCGATTTCGAAAATTCAGAAGGAAACCTGGGGATCGCCAATGCCGTATTCGAACATTTGTCGGCCAAGTTACCGGTATCCAGGCTACAACGCGACCTTACCGACAGTACTGTACTGCGTAACATAGGCGTTCCTTTCGGGCATACGTTGATCGGCTTTTTGTCTACCCTGAAAGGACTGAACAAACTGCTGCTGAACAAGGACAAGTTTGCCGAAGACCTGGAAAACAACTGGGCTGTTGTAGCAGAAGCCATTCAGACCATCCTCCGCCGCGAAGGTTATCCTAACCCGTACGAAGCCCTGAAAGGCCTTACCCGTACCAATGAGAAGATAAACCAACAATCGATAGCCAGATTTATAGACACCCTCGAAGTTTCGGACGACATTAAAAACGAACTGAAACAAATAACCCCTGCCAATTACACAGGGATCTGAAAAAGAAAAAATTAAAAAAGATGTCTGAAAAATAACAGAAATAAGTTACTTTTCAGACATCTTTTTTAGAGTAAACTTAAACTATTCTCCGAAAAGCTTTTTCAGGTCTCCGAGCTGTCCTTCATCGATATCTGATTTCTCGATGAGCTTAACAAACTCCATCATTTTTTCCGGATTCATTCCTTTACCCAGAATACGTACCAATGCAAAGCCGCGATCGGAATCCGTCCCGAAAAACACTACTTCATCAATAGATTCGTCATCTCCCAGGTATTTCAACACTGCACGCTTGTTTTTATCTGACATCCGGAACAGTTCCCGGAAACCATTATCGGAAAGTATAGCATTTACTTTTGCTTTTTCAGCCTCAAAAGTTTCCTTGTTCTCTGCCGTTACCGGAAGGGCAAGGACATTCAGTTTTTTCACGGATTTATAAGCTTCCTTCTGCTCTTCCGTAAGATCGGCATTAGAGATATTGAGCATACTGGAAGGGATATCCAGGGTAATAAAGCCTTCTTTTTCGGCGCTGTCCACGTAATATTGCTGAAGGCTCCGTTCGTTACTGCACGCACTCATTACTATCAAAACAATAATGAGCAATGCACCTGTACCTATATTATTCCGTTCTTTCATTTGTATATTTTTTAAATTAAAACATCTTATCCGTAATAAGCCGGGCGGAACGGAGGGCTTCTGCTTAAACAGATATCTCTATCCCGACCGGCATAAGCCTATCGTTATTATCGGTTTTTCTTACCGGCCTCGTCCAACTCGGAAGGGAGGTTCATTTTTTTGGTAAGCATACTTATTTTGTTCAGGTCTATATCCCCGGTTAGGGAAAGTAATACCGTTTCAATTTTAGAGCCTCCTATTTCCACATCTTTCATTCCGGAAACAAACATCAGCAATTCGCTTACATGATCTTCATCGCGGCCGGGACGGATATAGAATTTTACGTTAGAGCCCTTGTCCTTTACTCGCATGAGTTCTTCCAGGGAGGAACTCTTTACATAATTATTCATGGTAGACTGCATCTCCTCCGCTATTGTCTTGTTTTCGGTAGAGAACACTTTCAGGTTTTTCAATGATTTCACCATACTCATAAACTCTTTTGCTTCCGGATCGTCTGCTTCTATTCTCGAAAATAATTTAAACATGTTCTGGTTTACTATTACTGCCGACACGTCGTCCATAGCTTCGAACCTGTCAAATACGGACTGCGAAAAACCCAGGGCAGGCAATACTGCAAGCAACATACACGCTATCCATTTCGTGACTGTCATTTTGGTTAATCCGGAGTTTTTACTGTGCTTTTCCTGGCTTTCCGAACGGGAAAGTCCATGGAATTCTCTCAACTTTTTCATCTTTTTTTCTGTTTTACTGTAAATCGTTATGGTTTTGTTTTTTCTTTTTTATTTTCAGGGCTGTTTTACCTCTTCTCCACAGGTAATATTTTATTTTTTGTTTCTTCGAACTCGTTCAGGTATTCTATTTTATCCGTCCCTTTGTTCAGGTTTTCTCCTATCATATAAAGTGCCTGTACGGTTTCCTGGTAGGCGAGCAAAGCCTCTTTTTCTTCTGTGGAAGGCCGGTTGGAGAACCATATTCCTACGGCAATCACCACCGTAGCCGCTACAGACATCCAGGCGTAATTCCATTTTTTACCGGGCTTTATCCGGAACTCCTTTTCAGATTTTTCTTCTCTGGCTTCGGAAAAATACCGGAACATAGGCTGATAAGCCCTGAGGTGCGGAGCCACTTCGTCTTGTAAAAAATAAGTCCGAAGTTCCTTTTCTTCTGCTGTCGTGGTGGTACTTTCAAAGTACTTTTCCACTAATTTTTCTATCCTAGCCAACTCCATAATTGTGTTTTTTTACCAGTTCTTCCCGGACTGTTTTCCGCGCCCTTGACAGGGCTACCCGCACCGCAGTGGGATTCATGTCCAGCATTTCACTTATTTCTTCAAATTCGTATTGTTCCACGTCCCGCAACTGTAATATGATTTTTTGCTGTTCGGGCAAATTTCCCATGATCTCCTGCATGAGGGACACGCTGTCCCTGGCCTCTATTTCCCGTTGCAGGGATATACTCTCGTCCGTATAATTACTGTGCACCAGTTTCAGGTTTCCTGCCTGCTTGGAGCGCAACCTGTCCAGGCAGTAATTTTTGGTCGCTGTAACCGCAAAAGCCTCTACACTCCTGTAGGTATCTATCTTACTTTTATTAGTCCACAATTTCAGCAAGACCTCCTGTATGGCATCTTCGGCTTCTTCGGTAGATACGAGCAACCGTTTGGCCAGCCGGAACAACTTGTCCTTAAAAGGCATCACGGTATGTAAAAACTCTGCCTGTTTCATTTTTTGTCGGTTAGTCCGTTTTCCCTTCCCGGAAAACAATCTCTATTGGTTATTTTGGTCTTCTCTGTTCCGCATCTTTTCAAAGGTACCTTATAGCGGTCTTTCAAAAGGGAGACGAACGAGTTGAAAAAATGTTACAAAAAATTTTCAAAAGCCAATAATTAAAGTAAATTTAGCGTTTTATAACCAGGTGTCCCCTTCTTGCTTATATACAGATAACCGTTATCTATGTGTTGGTTTAACTCAAAAATAATAGTAATTCAATAACCAAATCCTAACTGTACGAAAGACGAAACACTCCCCCTGCCTTTGTCTTACGACCAAAAAACATAAATGTATGAAAAAGCTTTTTTACCTCTTTGTATCCGGCCTGGTTTTATGGAGTTGTTCCGATAAGGATGACGATGCTTTTGTGCCTAAGCCATCAGACAACCTGGAAGTTCAGGACTTCATCTGGAAAGGACTTAATTTATGGTACTTCTGGCAGGGAGATGTTAATGATTTGAGCGATACACGGTTTTCATCTAATCAACAATACGAGGATTTTTTGGGTAGTTATTCCGATCCGGAAAAGTTGTTTGAAGACTTAAAATATTACGGGAACGAATCAGACAGGGATCGTTTCTCTTGGATCGTGGAAGATTACAACGAACTTATCAATTCCCAACAAGGGATATACAAGACCAATGGAGTAGAATTCGGACTGAGCAGGTTTTCCAACAGTAATGATGTATTCGGCTATGTGCGATACATATTACCCAACTCCGATGCCTCTACCAAAGATATACATCGTGGAGATATATTTATAGCTGTTAACGGAACAACACTTACCGTAAATAATTATAGTGAGTTACTTTTCGGACAAAATGATACTTACACCCTAAATATGGGTGATGTGGAAAACAATACCATTTCTCCCAGCGGAGAAGAAGTAACGCTAACCAAACATGAATATACCGAAGATCCTGTTTATATATATGATGTATTTACCGTTGGAAGTCATAAAATCGGGTATCTGATGTATAACGGTTTTACAGCATCTTTCGATAATACCCTGAATGATGTTTTTGGTGATTTTAAAAACCAGGGCGTAACGGACCTGGTCCTGGATTTACGATACAATCCCGGAGGTTCCGTTAATTCTGCCCTTCAACTCTCCAGCATGATTACGGGTCAGTTTACCGGTGAGTTATTTATCAAGCAACGTTACAATGACAAACTACAATCTCAATTTTCAGATAGTGATTTAGAAGATTACTTTCCGGATGAACTTTCTAATGGGACACCAATAAACAGTCTGGAGTTAAACAGGGTATACATATTGGCTTTAAGCAGTAGTGCTTCGGCCAGCGAATTGGTAATCAATGGATTAACCCCCTATATAAACGTGATGCATATCGGCACAGAAACCACCGGAAAAAATGAATTTTCCGTAACCCTTGTAGATGATCCCGGGTATAACTATTTGTACAATGAATCCCGCAAAAACCGGATTAACCCGAATAATTCCTGGGGAATGCAGCCACTTATAGGCAGAAGTGAAAATGCGGACGGTTTTTCGGATTATACGGAGGGACTTATTCCAGATATCACACTTGAAGAAGATCTGGAAAATATGGGAGTACTTGGCAACATCGAGGAACCTCTTCTTGCCAGATCCATACAGGATATTACGGGAATATCTTCAAGACAGGCAAAAACAGAGCAACCAGGGATGCCTATTGATATAATGACAGACAGTAAAAGGTTTACACCTATGAAAGACAATATGTATATAATACCTAAGAAAGATCTGGAAGAATAAAAGTCTTATTTTCTAAAAACAACAACCTTTGAAAATATTCCATTTGGCGACATTTTCAAAGGTTGTTCGTATTATTCATCAATACCTTCTATAAATCAAGGACACAACTGAGGTTTTGTTTCTTGCGCACAATCCAAATAACATTCATGAGGATTCACGCTAGATGTACAATAACCAGATACCCCTTTTCCCTTTATTTCAGTGCTGGCAAATACCGAAATAGTTCTCTTATTTAACTGGAAATGCTTAATACTTCTTTTTTTCATATTATTAAAGTTTATAGGTTAAACATTCATAATACTTAAAGGTAATATTTTTTAATTCTTTTTAGCTTTTCAGTTAAAATTATCTTGTCCTAAAACTATATTATGTAAAGTCCAAAACAAAAAAACTATATTACCAACAGGAATTTCGGATCTTATACACTGATGTTCCCTTTCTAAAACTCCAGACTAAACCCTACTCTCACATTCCTTCCCCTGGTCGTATACCCGGCCAGTTCTACATAATCCTCATTGAAGATATTGCTCACATTGGCAAAAACTTTCATTTTGTTTTTCAGTATACTGTGACTTATATAGGCATCAAAAGTGGAAAAGCTGTCCATCAGGGTTTCCCCGGAATCCAGGCGGTCATCTACATACTGGTAACTGACAGATGCAAAAGTGGTGGCGCACAGGGTAAACCCGGCTATGGCATTTACCTTATGTTTGGGAATACGGAGAGTTACCCTGTCCCTGTTTTCCGTAAACGTATAATTGGCATCCAGTTGAAGAAAATCCGCAGGTTTTACGGAAAGTTCGGTTTCCACACCGTTTACGATAAAATCGCCGGCTACATTCCGATATTGGTATACGAAATTGTCCGGGTCTATCAACAGGTAACCTATACTGTTCTCTTCCTTCCTGTTAAAGTAGAGAGCACTTAACCGCCATGTACCGGAACCGTATTCCAGTCCTCCTTCCAGTGTCCGGTCCTCTTCAGGCTCAAGATCGGGGTTAGCGCCGAAGTTGCCGTAAAGTTGAGACAAACTCGGAGCTATATACGATGTACTGAAAGATCCCAGGGCCTTTATATAACTGTTTTCCTGTAAACTAAAAGTAAAAGACGGGTTCAGGTTGTAGGTAAAATGCGTACCGTACTCACTGTGATTATTCAGCCGTGCCCCCGCATTCATGTTGAGTCCGAAACCGGACACCCACACCACATTGGCATACGGATCGGTAATAGTAAAGTCCCGGTCACGATCGAATTCCGCCTCGTTACGGATATAATTCACCCCTACTATGGTATAAAAACGGTCGTTAAAATTGTATTTGTTATACAAATCCACCACCAAACTGTTGGCATCGTATACCGAAGGAAAGTCGGATATGATTTCCCGTTCTATTTTGTTATATGCAACACTGGCCTGTACGCTCCCGTTCCCGTAGGTAAACCTGGGGGCTATACCGGTACGGTACTGCTTGCTTATACTCTGGTCCGGCGTATCGGTAAAACTAAAATCTGCCGCATATCCGTCTATATCCGCCTTATACTTATCGTAATTCCCAAATACGTCTACAGAAAACCGCTCTGTAGCCCGGTAACCTACTTTTACATTGGTATTGAAGCGGGAAAACGGGTCTCTTTCCGTACCGGATACGGCGGCAGAAAGCCCGTCCGTGTATTGCTGTGCAAAGCCTGCCTGGTAGGTTACTTTACCGGAGGTTCCGCTTATAGCCACACTATTGGAAAAATCGGCCAGGTCATAGTTCTGGTCGTCCTGAGACTGGTTGGTGCCGATACTGGAACGGAAAGTGGCCACCAAAGGTTTGTCTGCCGCCTTTTTGGTGGTAATGTTTATTACCGCCGTAGCCGCAGCATTACCGTACAAGGTACTCGCAGCTCCTTTGACGATCTCAATGGACTCTATCTGGCTGATATCTACCAGGCGCAGGTCGAAATCATTACTGATGGAAGACGGGTCGGTCATCTGTACACCATCTATAATAACGAGGACCTGGCGGTTAGCCCCTCCCCGTATATAATAACCGAGATTTTGCCCCGCATTGCTCCGGCTCCCCCCTATTTCTATACCACTTTTGGTATTGATCACTTCGGCCAGGCTTCTCCCCTGGTTCTTTTCGAGTTCTTCGGAAGTGATCTTGATGACCGTTTTCCCGGAATTCTCCCGTTTCAGTTCAAAGCGGGAATCCGTAACTACTACTTCATCGAGTTCCTGTACTTCCTGGGCAAAACCCGCAGTACATAACAGTGCCAGTGCACCGAAAGAAATTGTTCTTTTCTTCATTGTCTTGTGTAATACATGGGAAAAAGTATGGCTGTGCATACGCAAACCTTTATCCCGAAAGTTTGACATCCGTTTTAAAATCAGGCAGGTCTCCTGGCTTGCGTCCGGTTACGGGCCTTCCCGTTCCGATAGTTCCCGATAATTACCAGGGCGGAACAGTGGCAGTGAAGTGATCGTAACAGGCATCCCGTTAGCTCCCGATAATTATCGGGACGGGACTAAGCTTACAGTTGCGGGTACAGCCCGGGTTTCACACCCGGTTCCCTTTTCATCGGCAATGCCGAACCAGATTCTGCCGCGAAAATACGAACTAAAGTTAGAAGTACGAAGTTGGAAGTACGAAGTTTGTTACTTGGGCATGCCTGAATATGGTTGCCTTTTTTCTGGTTAATAATTAATCTTAAATCTCGGTTTTTGTTCAGGGGTTAACCCCTGAACAAAGGTTTCAAATTCTACAGGTTTCATATTTTTTAGTGAACCATGTGGACGTTGATAATTGTACTTTTCTACGATTTTTTTTATCAATATTCTCCCTTGTTTTAAACTGATATGGGAGTGGTCAAAATCGATATATTCATTTTTTAATATGCCGTTTAAAGATTCTGCATGAGCATTCTCCCAGGCTTTACCGCCCATGCTAGGCTGTACCTGATTTTCTGTATGTAACTCAGCTAATCGCTTATAAACGTATTGGCTGCCTTTATCCGAATGAAATATGAGTTGTTTCCGTTCGGTTTTAGCAGTCGTGGCCAGGGCTTCCCTATAAGCTACAACTATAGTATCCTCTGCGGTCAGGGTGGCTGACAAACTCCAGCCTTTGATTTTCCTACTGTACACATCCAGGATCAAGGTCAGGTAATAAGGCTTCTTAGCCGATACAGCGATATAGGTAATATCACTCACCCAAAGCTGGTTGATCCCGGTTAGTTGTAAATCAGTGATCCGATTAGGATACCAATGCTTCCCCCCATAAGTGGTACGGTAACGGTTGCGCTTGCGCTTTAACCTAAAGCCATGACTCAGCAATAAGGCCTCGGTCTTGTCCCGACCCATCCCGGTAGGCTTGAGCTCCGCATAGAGCTTCCTACAACCCAGCCGAGGATGGCCCTTACGAAGCTCCCTTGCGCCTTCCAGAACACTATTCCTAACCCGGAGTTGTTCCTGGTGG
>NZ_JBRKIS010000033.1:0-35018 GCF_052983315.1 Sinomicrobium endophyticum | reverse complement strand
CAATACTGTGTTACACTTTGATAAAAGTTTCTGATTTATAATGAAATAAGTGTATAAAAAGGGATGAGAAAATTTTAATAAACAATTGGTTTTCAGTATTTTAATAGTGTTTTCCAAGACGTTTATAAGATATGGTCACCAAGGGTTATAACCTATACAAAACATAGATAGTCAACATATTGTTTAATATGCAAAATATCAACGCCTCCAGGCAGCGTTTCATGGTGGAGACTTTCACCCTGTTCTTGTCCATCAAGGGCCGTATCAACTTCCGACAATTGGAAAGATACAGCAAATATAGTGAACAGCGTTTTCGTATCCAATTCGAAAAGCCTTTCGATTTCCTTGGGTTCAATAAAGAACTGGTCCAACAGCACGGCAGCGGACATTACGTGATTGCCATCGATCCCAGTTACATTGCCAAATCAGGCAAGAAAACCCCGGGGCTCGGCTATTTCTGGTCAGGACAGGCCGGAGGGGTCAAACGCGGACTGGAACTCCTGGGCATGGCCGCCATTGATGTGGACAACCATACCGGTTTTCACTTGGATGCCCGCCAGACGCTAACCGATGCGTCTTGTGATAAATCACTGGCCGAACTTTATGCGGACTGTTTCGCTACCTCCAGCAATAGCTTATCCGGACTCTCCCGTGTGGTGGTAGCCGATGCCTGGTTCACCAAGAAGACCTTTATCGATACTGTTTGTGGGGCAGGATTCCATTTTGTGGGTAGGCTGCGGGACGATGCCAATCTCAGATACCTCTACCTTGGCCCCAAAAAAAGCGGCAGGGGCAGGCCCAAAAAATATGATGGTAAAGTCATACATAAAGACATCCGTGATGACCATTTCCAAACCGTGGAACTGGAAGACGGGACTCTGGCCATGACTGCCGTACTCTATTCGGTAGCCTTAGAACGCAATATCAGGGTGGTACGGGTACCTTGTGGGAAAAAATATAAGCTGTATTTTTCTACCAACACAACATTCAATGCAACAACCATAGTGAAGTATTACCGCCTACGTTTCCAGATCGAGTTCATCTATCGGGATGCCAAACAACATACCACACTGGAAAACTGTCAGGCCCGTAGTGAGAACAAACTCGACTTCCACTTCAATATGGCACTGACCGCTACCAATCTCGCCAAGGCAGCTCACTGGTTAAACATTCCCAAAGAACAACGCGGAGCGTTCTCTATGACAGACATCAAGACCATGAACCACAACGCTTTACTCATGAACCGATTTTTTTCAACCTTTGGGATCAACCCACACTTGAACAAAAATCAGAAATATATCAATGAACTTTTACTATACGGCACCATCGCCGCTTAATTTTTTAACGAACTATTGAAACAAAGACATTGTTAGTTTACACATTGAGGAATAATGAAAAAGTCGGAAGTCCGAAGTCAGGAGTAAAATTAACTTCAGACTTCCGGCTTCGGACCTCAAAATTCAAACAAATATGAAAACACGATATAGACTATTCATATTCGCCGGGTTACTGGCAACGGGGGCATGTGATGATTACCTGGATGTAGAACCTAAGGGGCAGATTATTCCCCGGGAGGTAGGTGAATATGATTTATTGCTGAATGATCTGAACGATCACAGGTCGTTTGGAGATGAACTGTATTTCAGTTCCGATGATTTCTTTCCGTACGAACTTGAAGATGATGAAAATGTAACCCCCGATAATCCGCAATTTAAGTTCTATAGATGGGCAGGCGATTTATACCGGGAAGGAAGCGTTCCCGGAGCCTGGCAGACACCTTATAATTTTATATATACTTATAATGTGATCATCGACGGGATAGATGATGCCCCGGTAACGGGGAACAGCGTAGCGGCAGACAGGCAACGCATAAAGGCCGAAGCCCGTGTGGGCAGGTCGTTTGAATACTGGCTGCTGGTCAATCTGTTTGCCAGGCAGTACAACCCGGTATCGGCGGCTTCAGACCCGGGGGTCCCCCTGGTTACCGTACCCGATGCCTCGGGAGACACACCTTTGCGCTCTTCCGTACAGGAGGTCTACGATTTTATAATAAAAGAGGTGGAAGAGTCCGTTGCCGACCTGCCTGACAAAGCGGTTAATTTTGCCCGCCCGGATAAAACGGCAGCCTATGCCTTGCTGGCCAGGTACTACCTGTTTGCAGGTGATTATGAGAAAGCGCTTTTAAACGCGGACAGGGCTATTGCCCGGAATGGGCAATTGACAGATTATGCTGCTTTGGAAGCGGAAGCGGAAGGTGAAGAGAACAATGCACCCATCAGGACCGAACAATACATGGGCAGTTATATGGGGGCCGGATTTCCTTTTACCGTATGGCTGTCAGATGAGTTGCAGGAACTTTACGACCCCGGGGATTACCGGCTTGCCAGATTACTAAGAACACCTTGTTATATCACGGGGGAATGCGTAGAAGGACGTTATTCGAATGGAGGCTCTTTTACGGCAAGTATTAATACCTCTGTTCCGGAAATGTACCTGGTTCGGGCCGAATGCCACGCGAGGTTGGGGGCCGGGGCCAAAGCGCTCAACGATATAAACCTGCTCCGTTCCAAGAGATTGCCCGGGGAGGTATATGAAGACTTAACCGGTTCCGACTTTGCTTCAGACCGGGAAACACTGGCCTTTGTACTCGATGAACGAAGGAGGGAAATGCTCTTTACCGGTATACGCCTGTTCGACCTTAAGCGCCTTAACCTGGAACCGGAATTCGCCACTACCGTTACCCATACCATGAAAGGGGAAACCTATATATTGAGGCCCGAAGACAACAATTGGGTATTTCCGATCCCGGATGCCGTATTGATCTTTAACCCGGATATACAACAAAATCCGAGAGATTACCCCTGAGCATTCCGTTGCCCTGTTAAAAACAACGGCAAGGCACAATAGTGAACAATAAGTGAATAAACAAATATCAATATGAAAAAAAAAGTATTAGGAATATTCGTACTGTTTTTTACAGCTAACTGGTTATCAGCGCAAGAGTGCGTGGTAAAGGATTCCCGCTTAAACCAGAAATACGAAGGTGATTGTAAAAAGGGCCTGGCCCATGGTAAAGGACAGGCCTGGGGAGAAACCGATAGGTATGAAGGCGGGTTCAGGAAAGGGCAGTTGCATGGTTACGGCATTTATACCTGGGGGGATGGTTCTGTATATACGGGAGAGTTTACAAAGGGCGATATGCATGGTGAGGGAGAACTGGTTCAAAAGTCGGGATCAGGAGAAAATACGGTTAAAAGGGGCTTTTTTAAAAAGGGAGAGTATATAGGTACCCATAAGGAAGCCTATAAGGTTATCACCCAACGGGACGTCCGTAACATTTCTTTCCGGAAGAATGCGGGCGATATCAACCAGGTGAGGATCAATGTATATGCCAATGGTAATATGGTTTCCAGTGGAATTGCAGTAAAGGACCGGAATAATTCCGTAACGGAGAACCGGAATGGAATAGTGTTTACTTCGCCCCGGTTCCCCCTGGAATTTGTAGAGGTGGAAATTCAGCTGGGCACCTTTACCCACCAGGCGGTTTTTGACATTTACAGCGAAGGCAACTGGGAAGTCAATATATCGCTGTAATTAGGGTTCATCATTAAAAATTAACAGATTATAAAAAAACAAAACAGATGAAAAAAACGATTTACACCCTGTCGGGCCTGGTGCTTTTTGCGGTTTCCTGTACGAAAACCCCTGTGGATTACGCCGTGGTATCGGGTAAAATAAAAAATGTGGAAAAAGAATTGACGCTTTACTCTGCGGACATGAAATTTTCAAAAAGGTTGGAACTCCGTGAAGACGGCAGTTTTTCCGATACCATCCGGGAAAAACTCGGAGGGCATTTTACACTGGGAGGCCTGCAGTTGTACCTGGGCAAAGGAAGCGATATTGCCATAAACGGGGATGCCGCCGATTTTCAGAACACACTGGCCATTTCGGGTAAAGGTTCAGCCCCAAGCGAGTATCTGATATTAAAAAGAAAAACCCAGGCCGATTTAATGGGGAAAGACCCCAAGCTGTTTTTTCAGCAGCAGGAGATGGAGTTTAAAGAAGCTAATGACCGGATAAGAAAAACGTTGACCGGGGCGCTCGACTCGATGAAAGGGGGCATAAGCGAGGATTTTATGAAAAAGGAAAAGAGGAACCTGGATTATGAGTATTTACAAACGTTGCAGGAATATGAGAATTGGCATGGTTATGTTACCCAAAACGAGGATTTTAAAGTGTCGGACGGATTTTTGGACGAACTGGATGACATAGATTATAACCGTGAAGAGGATTATAATTTTTCCCAGGCTTACAAGGAAGTGTTGAACCGCCATTACGCTGAAGAAGCTCATAAACTGGTGAAACAGGATTCATTGCCTGTGGCATTTGCCTATTTAAAGGCTCTGGAAACTATTTCCAATGAAGCCATCAGGAACAAGATGTTGTTTGGTGCGGTACGTAGTTCTATTACTTACGTGGATGAGAACGAACGCGAAGAATATTATACGGCTTTTAAAGCGGCCTCTACGGATAAGGACAACAATGCTGAGATCGAAAAAATGTACAACGGCTTAAGGGCCCTGGCCAAAGGGAATCCGTCGCCCGGGTTTACGGACTACGAAAATTATGCGGGGGGGACCACCTCGCTGGACGACCTTAAGGGAAAATATGTCTATATCGATGTATGGGCTACCTGGTGCGGGCCGTGTAGGGCGGAAATACCGTTTTTAAAGAAAGCGGAGGAAGAGTACCGGGATAAGAACATCGAATTTGTAAGCATTTCCATAGACCAGGAAAAAGACCATGACAAATGGAGGGCCATGATAGAAGAAAAAGAGCTCAAAGGTATACAATTACTGGCCGATAATGCCTTTGAGTCGGAATTTGTCACAGCATATCTGATAGCAGGAATACCTCATTTTATACTGATCGATCCTGAGGGAACTATAGTATCGTCCAATGCCCCCCGTCCTTCTTCCCCCGATCTGAAAAAATTGTTTGACAGGATTTTATAGGACGGACCTTAAGAAACCTATGATAACGAACACCTTTATATAAATAAGAAGCTTTGTGAGCCAAAACAGCCGGGGTTGTTTTTAGTGAAGGGGCCGGGTAGTGCGCCGGCGCAAACCTGCCTCGCCGGCAGGCAGGAAGGACATTTTTTAGTCAATGAAATCCTTTTTAAAGATGCTCTAAAAAAGCGCTTATAAAAAACATGAACTGATGAAGTATCTTTTTTCTTTAGTGGCCGGATTGTTATTGAACGCGGTTTTCCCACAGGCCGGGCAGGTGACGTGGAATACCTCGGTAGAAAAGCTGTCTGACACCGAATACCAGCTGGTCATGACAGCCTCCATCATAGAACACTGGCACCTGTATACTACAGATATCCCCGGAGACGGCCCCATCCCGACCTCCTTTACCTTTGAAGGGGCAGGGGAGGATTACGAACTGGTCGGGGACCTGGAAGAAAGTGAATCGTATACGGAATACGACAATATCTTCGACATGGAGCTTTCCTATTTTGACGGGGAAGCCGTTTTCAAACAAAAGATCAAACTGCTGAAGCCCGGTCTCAAGGCGATACGGGGACTGGTAGAATACCAGGCCTGTGACGACCAAAGTTGTATTTTTGACAATGCCGACCTGGCCTTTTCGCTGGATGGGGGTAAGGCAGAAGTGAAACAACTGGAAGTGGATGAAAAGAGTGCCCTTTTGTCCAAAAGCTTAAAACTGGACCTTAAAAACCCGGAAGCGTTAAACACGGGTACACAGGGCCAAAGCGGCGGAAGCGGCCTTATGGGCATTTTTGTGCTGGGCTTTCTGGGAGGGCTGTTAGCTTTGCTGACCCCTTGCGTGTTCCCTATGATCCCGTTAACGGTTTCCTTCTTTACCAAACAGTCGGGCAACCGCAAGAAAGGGATTTCCAATGCCATCCTCTACGGCGTGTTTATCGTATTGATCTATATGCTGTTGAGCCTGCCGTTCCATTTCCTGGACAGCATAGACCCGGAGATACTGAACACGATCTCGACTAATGTGTGGCTCAATATCGCCTTCTTTGTGATTTTTGTGTTCTTTTCCTTTTCCTTTTTCGGGTATTACGAACTGACCCTGCCCAGCTCCTGGGGGAATAAGATGGATTCGGCCTCTGGTGCGGGGGGGATCATCGGCATTTTCTTTATGGCCCTGACCCTGGCTATCGTATCTTTTTCATGTACCGGTCCTATACTGGGCTCTTTACTGGTCGGTTCACTGACGGCAGAAGGAGGGGCCACCCAGCTCACAGCGGGTATCACCGGCTTTGGGTTTGCCCTGGCGCTGCCCTTTGCCCTGTTTGCCCTGTTCCCGAACTGGCTGAACTCTTTGCCGAAATCAGGCGGCTGGATGACCACGGTCAAAGTGGTGCTGGGCTTCCTGGAACTGGCCCTGGCCTTTAAGTTTTTGTCCAATGCCGATTTGGTCGAACACTGGGGCCTCCTGAAACGGGAGATATTTATCGGCATCTGGATCGTGATCTTTGCTTTGATGGCCGTTTACCTGTTCGGCAAGATCAGGTTTCCGCATGATGGCCCTTTGAAGAAACCGGGATTTGTACGTATCGCTACCGGAGTGCTGGTCACGGCCTTTGTGATTTACCTGGTTCCTGGGGTTTGGGGAGCGAACCTCAGGCTGCTCAGCGGTTTTCCGCCACCGATGTTCTACAGTATCAAACCCCAGGTGAGCGATTGTCCTTTGGAAATTAACTGTTTTAAGGACTTTGACGAAGGCCTGGCCTATGCCAAAGCGAATAACAAACCGATATTGTTGGATTTTACGGGATGGGCGTGTGTCAACTGCCGGAAGATGGAAGAGAATGTATGGAGTGTACCCAAGGTGTACGACCTGATCAATGAAGAATATGTTCTGATCTCCCTGTATATTGACGATAGGAAAGAACTTCCCGAAGACAAACAGTTCAATTATCAATTGAAGTCGGGCCGTGTAAAGCAAATCCGGACCATAGGGGAGAAGTGGGCGACCTTCCAGGCGATCAATTTTCATACGGCTTCACAGCCTTATTATGTGATCATGACCCCGGATATGGAACTGATGGGCCCTTCACAGAAATACACCGATACGGAAACCTATTACAACTGGCTTAAAGCCGGAATAACAGAGATAAAATAAGTCTATGAGAATACGTAAAATAACAGGGTTGCTACTGTTGGTAGTAGCCGGTTTAAATGCCCAGTCCAGGGATAAAGTCCCTTTTGACCCGGCTGTCCGGCAGGGGGTATTGCCCAATGGCATGAAATATTACATCAAGCACAATGAGGAGCCGAAGGAAAGGGCATCCTTTTATTTTGCCCAGAATGTGGGGTCTGTTCTCGAAAAGGAATCACAAAGGGGGCTGGCACACTTTCTCGAACACATGGCCTTTAACGGGCTGGACCATTTCCCGGAAAAAAGCATGATGGAATACCTGGAAAAAAACGGGATTACATTCGGGTCTGAAATCAATGCCTTTACCTCCTTTGACGAAACGGTATACAACATCAGCAAAGTCCCCGTAACCAATGAAAAACTGCTCGATTCCACCCTGCTGGTCCTGCACGACTGGTCGGGTTACCTCTCCCTTACCGAGGAAGAGATCGATGTCGAAAGGGGGGTAATCAATGAAGAGTGGAGAACAGGGAACACCCCCGGTTTCCGGGTTGCGGAAAAGGTGTACACCGAAGGCGTAATGAAAGGCTCCGTTTATGCCGATCGTATGCCCATAGGACTCATGTCCGTGGTCAACAATTTTAAATACGACGAACTCCGGGATTACTACAAATGGTGGTACCGTCCCGACCAGCAGGCGGTTATCGTGGTAGGGGATATCGATGTGGATGTTATGGAGGCGAAAATAAAAGAGGTGTTTTCACCCATTCCCCTGAAAAAAGACCTGCCCGAACGAAAGGACTTTGATATCGCACTGGACGGGGATATTCATTTTATCAAGTCGTTGGACAAGGAAGTGGGGACTACCAGTATTGAGTTTATAATCAGGAACAAGGTCAAAGATCTGAGGGGATATGAATACCTGGATGATCAGTTGATAAAAAATGTGGTTTCGTATATCTTGAATAACCGGTACAAGGAACAGACCGTTAAAAAGGAATGCCCCGCCTTGTCTGTCGGCTATTCATATTCGAACTTTGTACGGCCATTGGATATTATGGGGCTTTACATACAGCCCAAGACCGATATGGAATTGGAGAGTTTCGAATTTGCCCTTACCGAACTCCTCCGGTTTGTAAGGCACGGGGTCACGGAAAGTGAATTGCAACGGGCAAAACTGTCCATCAAAAACAGCAACCTTTCCTATCTGAAAAACAAGGATAAGATCAGCAGTGACACCTACGCCCAGCGGCTATACCAGCATTACTTTACCGGCAATCCTCTTCCGGACATAACCTGGCATGTAAACTATGTGGCGGACCGCCTGGAAACCATTACCAATGCGGATATCCTGGACTATATGGGCACCGTATACAAAGAAGAGGATATCCTGATGGCCGTAAAAGGCTCCTCCGAAAAGCCCCACCCGGGCAAAGACGAATTTGTACAACGTTTTAAAAAGGTAACCGCCCTGGACCCGGAACCCTATACCGACAGTACGGACGACACCCCCCTGATCGCTGCCGGCCTGAAGGAACAGCCTGTAGTAAAGACTACCGGGATTACCGGGCTGGATGCGCGTCAGTACGAACTGGCCAACGGGGCCAAAGTGGTTATTTTCCCTACCCCTTATGACAAGGATGAGATATATATGGTAGCATACAGTCCCGGAGGGAATTCCCTGTTGGACAAAGACCTTCTGCCTTCTGCAGGGGAGGCTACCGGTGTAGCCGCCCAATCCGGATTGGGAAGTTTTGATGCGATAGCATTAAATAAAAAGTTGGCCGGTACAAGTACATCCCTGGGACTCTCCATAGATGAGCTGTCGGAATCTTTGTCAGGGAACAGTACGAAATCAGATATAGAAGTGCTGTTCCAGAAAATATACCTCAGCTTTGAAGCTCCGAGGTTTGAAGAGGAAGCCTATGACCTCACCCTGGAACGCATAGCCAAAAACCTGGAGCAGAAGCAAAAAAACAAAAAAAGCATTTTAGAGGATTCCATGTCCATGGCCTTGACAACGCATCATAAAAGGACACAGTTGTTTAACCGTGAATACCTGGACCGGGTAGATCTGGAAAAAATAAAGAAAGTATATGCCGACCGTTTCCGTGGTATTGACGATTTTACCTTTGTATTCGTTGGAGATATTGACGAACAGCAACTACTGGGACTGGCCCAAAAATATATAGGCAACATAAAGGCGGAAAACAGGAAAGAAACCTATATCGATCACAAATACCGGCCCGCCAAAGGAAAAACCGTGGTCCGGGTAACCGAAGACATGGAGACCCCCCAGGCCACGGTAAAGATCATATATAAAGGCAGCCTGCCTTATACTTTTGAAAACAGCATGAAAGTAAGTATGGCAGGCCAGTTGTTGCAAAAGAGTTATCACGATATCATCCGCGAAGAAGAAGGCGGTAGCTATGGCGTAGGGGCATGGGCATCCTTGGGGGATATCCCCCGGCCGCAATACACCCTGTCTGTAAGTTTCGATTGCAACCCCGATATGGTAGACAGACTGGTGGAGGTAGTCCATGCCGAAGTGGATAAACTGGGGGAGACCGTAGATGCCAAAAAATTACGGGAAGTGAAGGAATCGATGATAAAAGGTATGAAAGAAGCCGTTGACAATAACGGCTATTGGATAAATGTGCTGACCTCCCATGTTTTTTACGGAAGAAAAATCCATACCCTTGAAGAATATATAGAAACCGTAAACAGGATAAGCATGGATGACATCAGGGAAATGGCCCGTACCATATCGGGAAATGCCGATGTTGTGGAAGGTGTACTGGTTCCCAAATCTTGAGTAATAAACCATATATAACTTAGACAGAATCTTAAACGAGTTCATTGCTAACAAGCTTAACAAAGGAAAAAATGAATAAGAGATTAGCTGCCCTGGACGAACATTTCAGTAGTTTTAAAACACATATTATCGGTGAGCACCAGGCATTCCGCTCACCCTACGGCGTGCAAAAAATGTTATATGCCGACTGGGTGGCCAGCGGGAGGTTATACATGCCCATAGAAAAAAGGATCGTAGAGGAAGTAGCCCCTTTCTTTGCCAATACGCATTCCTTTTCCAGTGAGACCGGTAAAATTACTACAAACCTGTACCTTGAAGCCCGCAGCATCATAAAAAAGCATGTCAATGCAGGCGAAGACGATGTCCTGGTCACCACAGGATCGGGGATGACCGGCGCACTGGCCTGTCTGCAACGGATCATGAGACTTCGGAAGTACCAATACCGGGACCCGGGGGAAAAACCTGTGGTGTTTATCACGCATATGGAACATCACTCCAACCATGTACCATGGCTGGAGACCCATGCGGATGTGGAGATGATCCACCCGGACAGGTATCTGAAGCCGGATTTTGCCTATCTGGAGGAATTATTGGAGAAATATAAGGACCGTAAGCTGAAAATCGGCTCATTTACGGCCTGCTCCAATGTAACCGGGGAGATCGTGGATTACACGAAATTGGTTAAAACTATGCATGCCCATGGCGGGCTGTGTTTTCTGGACTTTGCAGCCTCGGCCCCTTATGTGCCGATCGATATGCAACCGGAAGACGAAGCCGGACGACCGGATGCTGTTTTCTTCTCTCCCCATAAGTTTTTGGGCGGACCCGGAGCTTGCGGCATATTGATTTTCAATAAAAAGCTCTACGGAAATGAAGTTCCCGATTGTCCCGGGGGAGGTAATGTAAAATGGACCGATCCCTGGGGAGGATATTCTTATTTCGAAGATATAGAAACACGGGAGGACGGGGGAACTCCGGGAATAATACAGACCATAAGGGCGGCACTGGCTATAAAACTCAAAGAAAAGATGAATCCGGACCTGATGGCATTACAGGAGGAAAAGCTGCTTCAACGGTTTTACGGGGAACTGAAGAATGTACATCAAATCAAATACATAGGAGATAGTAATGCCAAACGTATCGGATGTGTGTCTCTGAATATTGAAGGTATTCATTACAACCTGGTAGTGCGATTACTCAATGACCGTTTCGGAATCCAGGTCCGGGGAGGCTGGTCCTGTGCCAGTACCTATGCCCATTACCTGTGTGGTATTGATAAAGTAACCTCAGCGGGGATGATGCGTGAAATAGACCGGACAAACCTGGTGAACAAACCGGGTTGGGTACGTGTTTCCCTGCACCCGACAATGTCCCCGGAGGAAGTAGTATATATCACGGGCGCCCTTCGTGAAATTATCCGGCATAAGGAAACATGGCAAAAGGATTACAGCTATAACCCTGTAAACAACGAGTTCGAACCTTTTAGTACAACCTCTCCGGAGGTAAGCCCGGGCCGGGTATTTGCCGCTTTATAAACAATTAAAAAAAACAAAAAATGATGAAATCCTTTATGTACATGATTTGTGTACTGGGCATAGCAGGCCTGGCTGTGGCAGCCTGCCAGAGCACGGCGAAATCGACCGACATTCCCTTCGAGGTAGCGGAAAATTATTTTGTAAAAAACGACGTGGAAGAATTACCCGATCCGAAAATCGAAACGGCCGGACAATTTGAAGCGGTATTCGGTGCAGCGGCAACGATGGGTAAAAACGGTATGCCCACTGCCATTGACTTCACCAGGCAATTCGTCATTGCCGTGGCCCTCCCGGAAACGGATAAAGACACATCGATCAAGCCGGTGAGCCTGCAGCGAACAGCATCGGGCGAGGTGGTCTTTACCTACAGCGTCCGAACCGGCGAAAACATGTCGTTCTCCGTACGCCCCAGCCTGGTCATTATCGTCAATAAAACGCATGATGGAAAGGTAATATTACATGAAGAAATATAGAATCGGAAGAACTTTCTGAAGTGCTCACCGGAAAATGGATCAAAAAAAAAGAAGATAATGGGTAATGATATAGCACTGCCAACAACAGGTTTAATTGTAGTTAGGGATCATAAATTATTATTAGCGTACAGCAATAATAAAAACGCATGGTATCTGCCGGGTGGAAAAGTAGACAAAGGTGAAACTTCATTACAATCGCTGATAAGGGAGATACGTGAAGAACTGAATATCGAAATAATTCCCGAAAAATTAAGCTACTACTGCCATATCTCTGCACCTGCATATGGTGAAAATACCAATGTCATCATGGAGCAGGACTGCTTTTTTTACGAGTTAACCGGTGAAGTCAAACCAGGCAACGAAATCAGAGCAGTTAAATTCTTTAATCTCGAAATGTATACTTCAGAACCGGTTCAGGTCATTGGTGTTCTGAAAGTATTTGAAAAATTAGCAAAAGATAATATACTGATATAAAGCGGCAGTTGGATAGTCAGCCAAATATTACTTCTTTAAGACTTTCATGGCAATAGGTGAATTTACCCCTATTTTGTTATTTAAAAACGAGTTCATTGATAAAAATTTGAACCGCTTCGACAAATAGTATTAATTCTTGTCACCTTTTTTTGAACTTTTATAATATATAAAGTATAGAGGAGGGATTTTTAGTGTAAAGGATACTTTCTTAAAAGCAAACCGGGTACAATAATGAGATATTAGGGGTGTATGAGGTTGTCCCTGCTCATGATCCGTTGCGGGGATATATTATGAATTTCAATACGAACAGGGAAAATACACAGGAAAGTATCGTAAAAGAAATAAATACAGGGGAAATACCGGTATGCAGGGGTTTACCCGGAGCTGGTTTGTTCAAAAGGAACGCTTTTGAATTATAGTTCTCATGGTACAGGTTTCTTTTGAAATAAACACAGGGCAAAAAAAGCCCTGTGCTTTAAACCCGATGCAATTCTTTATAAACGGCCTGGTCAGTGTCTGACAATATTGAGAGACTGTCTAAATTTTGTTTTTGGTCCCGATAATTATCGGGATTATAGCGTATTTTTTTGTCAGGCAGGGCCGAGCGTATAAAAAAAATCTGGTAGACTTTTTTAGCGAAGGAGCCAGGATGCCGCGAGGGCAAGAGGTGTATAGCCATAGCTACGGACCGAAAAATAGCTGAAGCATGGCAGGACCGAACGTTAAGAAATCGAAGATTCACGAACACCTTGATATAAATGAGAAGTTTCGTGAGCTAAAACAGCTAGTAGCTGTTTTTAGTGAAGGGGCCAGCTGGTGTGCCGGCAGAATAAAGGAACCAAAGGCGATGTCCTGAGCTTGCCGAAGGGATAAAACTTAGACAGTCTCTGAAATAATCGTGAAAATCAATCAATTTTTATGAACCAAATATTTTATACAATGAAGTCAAAAAGAATTTTCGGCCATGCCGTCGGGATCCTGTCTATCTCCTTCATGGTTATTGGCTGTGCACCCCGGACCGGGGAAGATGAAATAATAACGGAAATAGACGATCCTTCGACCGAAATTACCCTCGATTGGGACAAAACCTACCAGGAGATTGACGGGTTCGGAACTTTTGCCGGAAGGGCAAAACCGCTTTATGAATCTGAAAACCGCGATAGTATTATTGAATATTTATGGGGCCCAAGTGGATTACAGTTAAATATGATCAGGGCTGAAATACTTTATGAATATCCGTTTGATGAAAATAGCGGAGAGGTGACCGTACCCGGCAATGCTGAAATAAACGCGGGCCCTGGTGGTATCTACCATTCCCTCGGTGAGATCCGGAAACAACAAATTGCCCAGGGCTGGATATTAAAAAATGTCGAGGAGAAATACCAGGTTCCCATTAAACTTGCCAGTGCATGGTCCCCTCCATTGTATATGAGACTGGATTCCACGCAGGGGCATTCGAAAGTAAAATTACCGGAAATTCCGGGATTTTCAAATTTGGAAGATGCTCAAAGATCAATAAAGATACTTGAACCCTATATAAAAGGAGAGAAGCTTATTGCCAACGGAGTAGACCCTGAGAAAAGACCTGATTTTGCCCGTTATTTAGCAGGTTTTGTAAATGCATACAAGGAAATGGGTATAGAATTTGACGCCATTTCACCCAGTAACGAACCGGATAATGTGGTTAGCGAATGGGTAAATGCATTCTGGATGCCCGGCGATTTAGGCAGGTTTATTTCTGATGACCTCAGGCCTGCTTTAGATAAAGAAGGTTTGCAGGACGTAAAGATCATAGGGCCTGAGAATGCCGGTTGGGCAACCAATGATTTATTTTTGAATAATATGGACCGAAGCAATATAGATATTTATGCAGGGCATGGTTATAAGGAGATAATGATGCATATAGGAGAGCGTTTAGTACGTGTAGAAGAAGCAACCGAGAATACCGAAGATTTCGAGAGTTGGTATAATGCATTAAATGAAGCACTGAGCAGGGAAACTCATGGGGATTTAAATACAGATCCCATACCGTGGAGTTTCTCAACGGGTGATAAAAAGGTATGGCTCACCGAAGCCAGTGACGATTCGCAGCAGGCAACTGGTAAAGGGGGCGATGCATCGATGTCTGCAGGACTGAAACTGGCAACCCAGATGCATAAATTCCTTACGCTGGAAGGGAATAGTATAAATGCCTATGTGTATTGGCTTGGGATGTTAGATAATGATAATAATGAGGCATTGATATGGGATATCAACGGTTCCCTGAAATTCCCTAAAACATACGATGTCATGGGGCATTTTTCCAGAGATATCGAACCCGGTTATATAAGGTTCGGGGCTAAGGTGAATAAGCATCCCGAGGACCTGTTGCCTTCGGCTTACAGGGACCCCGATACGGGAAAAATGACCGTAGTTATAGTCAACCGGGGAAGTGATGCCTACCGTACTACTTTAAACCCGGGGTTTGATACGGATGAGCTCAAAGGATACCAGACTAGAGATAACAGTACAGTACACTGGAAGGAAGAAGTTGTTGTAACTAAAGAAGAATCCGGGAAATGGACCGTTCTGATCCCTGCAAAAAGTGTTATAACTTTAGTAGGAGAGCGGAATTAAGGGGGATTTTCGGGATATCCCATAGATATCCCGGGCCGGTAATATCCCTGAAAATAATGATTTTATCCGGCCAATGCAATACTTATATTTGGGAATCACCTGAATATGGGCTTATGACCGGTATTGGCGGGATTTTACTGTTTTGTTTGTGTGATCATATTTTGGTGAAGAGACCTGGCTGTGCTCCCTGATGATGTCCGCAACGGATTCGCCGGGCAAATAGCACAAGAGAAGAAATACCGGGAAGGAACGGTTATAAAAGGGTTTCGCTCAAAAGAGGAATGATACAAACCGAAAATAGTTCAGACGATCGGAAAAGACGGGCAAACCCCGCTCATTTGACGGGAGCGTATACCAATGCCTGTAAAATCTGAAAAAACAATGTGGTACGACAGACTTAGATTTTACGATAAACAACCGGGACTTACCGAAACGCCCGGAGCAGACTATTTCACAAAACCTTTAATTGCAGAAGAAATCAAAGTCTGGCAGATGGAAGAACTGTATTCCGGATTTCAGGCGGATGAGAAAGTGAATATCCCGGCTTCACTTTATTTACCCAAAGAGTTCCATAAGTTACTATGGTATTCCAATGGCGGGACGATTATCAATGGAGAC
Source organism: Sinomicrobium endophyticum (assembly GCF_052983315.1). NCBI lineage: Bacteria > Pseudomonadati > Bacteroidota > Flavobacteriia > Flavobacteriales > Flavobacteriaceae > Sinomicrobium > Sinomicrobium endophyticum. Next base: position 19,341 of record NZ_JBRKIS010000033.1, on the reverse strand, counting down.
CGGGAGTTTGATTATTTCTCCCTCCGGGGCATCAGGTATTTCTATTTTGCTTACGGCTTCCCGAAATGGGCTCCCTGTTTCCTCCCGATTGCCTTTAACGGTGGAGGAGTGTTTTACGCTTACGATTTCCGGGATACAAGGCATATTCATCTTGTGGCGGCAAGTGCTGGTAACCTGGATTACGAAAGTGCTGTTTTTATCGGAAAAACATTAACGGAAGTCCTGGGTAAGACAACTAATATTGAAGACGAGCTTTATGTGTAAAAGAAAATAACGAATCAGTTATCAAGACATAAATGAACTTAAAAACACCCATACTGACCCTCATTGTATTGGCAACCTGCCTGACTTCGTGCGGACAAAAAACAAAACTGAAAAAGCCGGACCAATTCGTGCATCCCTGCCTGCAGGGTCCAACTGACAATGGAAATCAATGAATACATTTCAGAAGAAATATGTAAGTGAGCGAATAAGTATCATTACAAGTTGTGCAATGCTGATCTTGTCAGTAATCATACTTCTTGTTCTTTTAAAGGAAAAGATCGGGAATGTCTTTGAAACCACCCCTTTCAACTTAATGAAGAACGGGGACACGGATGCGGGTGTATTGAAATTCTTATCCCGCGTGTGTTTCTATTTGGGAGGAATTGTTATCTTTCGTTTAATAAACAAACGCCTGTGTTTTTACAGTCTGGTTCCCATACCATTTGTTACACTGGCGGTTATGATCTATTTTGGCCTGTTTTATCCATACGGCCGCCACAGGGATGTGCTTGCACTTCTTTTCCTGGTTATTCCGACAACGATATGGCTCTTTTTTCTTTTTCGTCAAAAAGCTCACCGGGCCCCGATTCAAAAAATCGTTGCCATCCCCATTTGTGTGCTGGGAGCAATGCCCGTATTACTCATTTTGTTAGTTTTAATCCTGATAACACTTCGCGCTGTTGGAGTCAATATTTATTTTTAGAGTCGTGAATTTTATAAATCTATGACTACCATAATAATGAACTTAAAAACACCTGTACTGACCCTCATTGTATTGGCAACCTGCCTGACTTCGTGCGCTCCAAAAGCAAAACTGACAAAGCTGGACCAATCCCTGACCCGTAATTATGTAACGATGATGGAGGCTAGCCCTGAGATAAGGTTTGACAGCCTGGCTCCCCTTTTCAAAAACCGGCTCAAGACCGAATTGACAAAGCCCGGCACATTAAAATACCCGTTCGACAGTCTGTCAGAGAAGCTGTTTAACGTTACCACTGATGACGGGAAATTCAGGATATTTTCCTGGGACGAGCAGGATACTGGAAATTGGCACCATATTGCCGTATTCGGGCAGTTTAAAACCGAAACGGGCCGGGTGGCCGTTCAAGAATTTTCTCCGTTCTCCGTCGATGAAATGGAGGGAGGAGGCTATTCAGACTCCTATACCTATGAAATCCATACCCTGACCATTGACGGTAAACCCCACTACCTGGCCCTCGGGTCGGGTACACACGGTTCCGGGTTTAAACATCAGGTGGTACAGATTTTTAAGATCGAAGGCGATAGCCTGACTCGCTGCGGCAGTTGTTTTGAAGAAGGATCAAGATCATTTGGCACAGAAAAATATTCCTACGATTACCTGGTCATCGAAGTTCGTAGAGGAGATTATATTGATTTGAAATTTAACTCCGAAACCAACGAGATTACCTTCAACGAGTACGTGTATCCAGATTATTCATATGCAAAGGAACCCCAAATAAATGCCACTACTTTAAAGCTGGTAGATGGGGTTTTTAAGACCGTATCCTCTGTGAAGTTGTCCGACGAGCAAGTGAAGGATCTGCAGGAAAAAGAGAAACCCGCGGTAGATTGGTAACAATTACAGATACAATAAAAACGATGCTATCGAGGACAGGCCGGGCTGGCCTGTTGTGGTTATTACTTGCTTTGGCGTTCGGGTTCTTTTCCTGTGACAGTATGCAACGCCTGCAAGGCTATGTGGTAGATGCCGAAACAGGGCAACCTGTTCCCGGGGTAGCGTACAGGCGATATGACAGAAAAAAAGCGTTGCGGGATACCATAGGCCCTTACGGGGTTATCCGGCCGCCGCAAACCGATAGTTTGGGTAGGTTTTCAAGCTATAAGATAGACAACCCGCTTTGGCCGCGAATGAAAGTACGTTTTGAGAAAGAAGGTTACGGCCCGGTAGATCTGAAATGGAAACCGAAGATAGGTAGAGATACGTTAAAAATCCGGTTAAAAAAATACAGCAAAACAGATGAATAAAACACCTCCCTTCCAACTCAAACGCTTATCGGAGATCAGGCACCTTTTGCCTGATGATACAGCTGCTGCCCAAAACCATGATTACCGGCAAAGTTCCGACTCTAAAGACTATCGAAGGCGCTTTGCCGAAAACGTCGAAGAAATCTACAAGATGCCCGGGATGGATGAGGCAGACAAGGATGCCATCCGGGATGCCCTCGCGCAGCATCCGCCGGACGGGAACCCTGACGAATGGGTGCTGACCCTTGGATTTGACCGGCCGGAAAAGGGGGATTGGGAGATGGAAGACCTTGACCTTGACAATATATGGGAAACCCTTTCTTTTAATAAGCCCGGTGATCTGCCGGAAGGAGAGCCGCCCTTTGTCTATCTCATTGCGGTAAACGGCAACCTCAACACCCGCAACATTTACAACCGGGAAACCGATGGCGCCACGGGGCTGGTTGTTCTCGGTAACCTGCAAGCGGATAATATCGTAGCGGGCGGACAAGAAATTTATGTAACAGGCGATTTAAATGTAAAAGGCCTGTTCTGGGGCGATTATAACCACGGTGACCTGGTCGTGGCCGGTGAGATCGCCGTACCGGTCTTTATCAGTACCGATTATAATTTTGACCACAAGCGGTTTGAGACCGGGGATCGGGTCCGGGTAGCACATTGGTTGTGGGACGAAAGGGAAGATGAATTTGACCGGGAGCAACTGGAGGCGCTCTTCAGGCCCGAATGCCTGGAAGAAGACCCTGAGGATGAACTGTACAGTTGGAAAGACTGGCTTCTTGCCGAAAAGATCATCAGTCGACTGGCATCCGGTTTACCTGTTCTGCTGGAAAGCCCGAAGGGATACCCGCCGCCTGGGAAAGAAGTCCCCTTTGTATTTGAAAGCCACCAATTCAACAACACCAACCTGCAACGCCTCCGGGAGTCGCCCTTGTTTCTCGATCATATTCATCCCCAAGGAGCGGAAAACCGCAATCAACGGCTGGAATACTGGCGTGACGGGATTTTTAAACGGGTGCTGGTTGTCAAGGAAGAACCTTGCTCGGAAGTGGTTTATTTCCAGAAAGAAGACAAAGCGCTGGTCATCCATTATGAAATGTACAAACCAAACCTAATGGAACGGCTGAAGGGGCTTACAGACCGACATGAAATAGCGATATATTGCCGTACATTAATAAAAGACAAAGAGACCGAATGGGAAGGTTATGACCCCGCATTGCCGGCACATAGAAAATTCGGGGAGATGACCCAGCCTCTTTGGGAAGACCTGTTAAAGGAATGGAGTGAAATGGAATATTGGCATGCGCAATTCAGGCAAACGGTATCAGTAGAAAAAATTGAGACCATTCTGGCCCTTCCGTTAGTCAGGGACAAATACAGCGATTATTACAATGACGAGGCCGACGACCTTTGGCTGGGAAACCAGGGCTATCAGTTCCGGCAACCGGATAATAAACAAGGTAAGTGTCCACGTATCAGTCTGGTCACACAGTTAGGTTATGACGAAGAAACCGGGGAAGGGGAATTTGAGTTCTATCATTTTGATGTGAAAAAAATGGCAAACGGGCAAGTGGGCGTGGTCCTGTACACCCAAAAAGATAACGGGTACGACAGCAATATCCATAGCGTCCCCCCGGATAACATTAAAGATTACCGCGAGGGCATCTGTTGTTTTGAGCGGTTGGAAAGCCGGGTTTTTAAAAGGAACGATGTGTATTTATCTACAAAAAATGACAGATGAAAAAGATTGATTTTGAGAAAAAGGAAGGAGGATATTTCATGCGCGGGAGCTATTTTACCATTCTTTGTATGGGTTTGACTATTTATGCTTTAGGCAGCGGGAATCATATGCTTTTAGCATAAATTATGAAAGGTAACAGCATGTATCAAAAACCACGGGGCATATTTTTCTTTTTCAGTATCTGTTTATGCGCTTTTATACCGGCGCAAAACAAAGAACAAAAACATGAACCAATATCAGATAACCCTATGCAGGATACCCTTTTGATTGCCTATAAGGACAGTACATACCAAATGACCATTGGCGGCCTGAAGCAGCTCAAACTCCGCTTAATCGAAGCCTTGAAACAACAGCAATCTCCGGAAGCATATGGGTATCTCATTGAGGAACTTCAAAGGTACTCCCACCCCATCATAACGGACAGCACCGCCTTTATAGGACAATGGCGGCTTAAGACGGAGCGGCAATCCTTGTGGTTGGAACGCCAACAGATGCCACGCGCTCCCCTGATGCTTTTTCACCTTGCCGAACTGGTGTTTGCCGATGGGCAGTGGAAGGTAAAGAAGATCACCTACAAAAAAGTTTGGGGGAAGCCTTGAACCGGGGGGTAAAGAATAGGATAAACATCCCGCCGGGATATATTAAGCTCCGAGTAGGGTAATAAAGGGGTACCCTAAAAGATATATAATGAAACACCCATGATAAAGTTTCTTTTACCACAAACAAGCATGAATATGGGTGTTCCATCCCTCAATGTTTCGGGACAGGTAGTGACTGTTGAGAAACAATAAAAATATACACATGAAATAAACAGGAAATATGGAATTACCGAAATTCAAGTACAGCCCGAACGCTTTTGACCTTGACCTTTTTGACAAAGAGGAGGGAGTTTGTGATGTATGCAATGAAAAAAGAAACCTTAAATACAACAGCTCCTTTTACAGCAGAGAAGAACCGGAATATATCTGTCCCTGGTGCATCGCAAACGGGAAAGCCGCCGAAAAGTACAGCGGGGAATTTAATGATTATTGTGGTATAGAGGGCGTATCGCCCAACCCGAACGATGCAGCACCGGCAATACCCGAGGAGCTATTGCTCGAAATCACCGGCAAAACACCAAGCTATACCTCCTGGCAACAGGAAGTCTGGCCGACCCATTGCAATGAGCCTTGTGCGTTTATCGGCTATGCCGATACGAAAACAATAGCACCGCTCATGGATGAACTGAATGAGGATATAGAAAAAAGCGGTTATGGAGCTGAATTGATTAAGAAACACTTATCAAAAGACGGTAGTTTGGTTGGTTATTTATTTCAATGTGTAAACTGCGGACAGCACCGGCTGCATGTTGATAGCGATTGAAAGAGGTGAAGCGTTCTGATGCCCCGGTCACATTTATCACACCTTTAAAATGGATAAATTTATTGGAAACGGTATAGTATACATCGATATAAAAGTTTAATCCTATTAAAACAGAAAAATGATATTTTTTTACGGAATCAGGAGCACACACTTACAAACGCTTTCTTCATCACATCGCGGACTGCAATGCCGACATTGTAAAACAGAAGGGAGTACTTTTGTAAATGTTTTCGGCAGGTATTTTCACTTCTTTTGGATCCCTTTATTTCCTGTTGGAAAAACAGGGGTTGCGGAGAGCAGGCATTGTCAATATGCGTGGAGAAAACGGGAATTTTCTCCACAATTGAAAACCGAGTACAAAAGGCTAAAGGAAAATGCCAAAACCCCGGTCTGGCATTTTATAAGATTAATTCTCATGGTTGTGTTGATAGTTCTGCCCTTTGTGGTCTCACTTGTGGGAAGGGCTTTTAACGCATAAATCCATAGGCAAACACATCATATAAATCTGATGATGGAAGCAAAAAAAAGTTTATAGAAACGGGCATAAACAGCGTAAAGGAGGCATTGGATGCGATTGCAAATATGGAGGTGGCGGATATCTATGCAATATCATTTTGGTATGCTAACGAGGATGACAACCCCAGGCACCCGAAAATAATCCTGAGCTATAACACAATGTCAAATTACCGGAACAGAGTTGCGGATGCCTCAAGCGAAATGGAAGCCAAATGGAATTATGCTTTTTGGTTACAAAACGATATAGCAGAAATAGGTGGTGAAAATGATGAGCTGTTGAAATCGTGGTTTAGGGAAACACCTTATTTTTACTCGGATCTGGAAGATGAGGAAGCCGAAGAAGATGAAGCCGAAGAAGATGAAGCACTGTTCGATAAGCTATTGGAGTATGGAAATGGTTTTAACCGGGAGTTTATCGATGTAATAATTCTCTTAATCCAACGCCTGTTCCGTGAAAAAGTAATTGAAAGGAAATTCGGGAAAAGCATCCCGGTACTGCTGCACAGGCTGGAATATTCGGATAAAACCATCGGTTGGGTAAAACGGGCAAACCCTGTGCGGCTGACCAATGAATTTGTCAAAGCCTGTGAAAGCTGGAAGAAGGATGGGGTACGATAGATTTCGATGTTATGGCAAGAACCGGGGATATGTAAGTATACCTATAAAGATAGAATTATGCAAAAAATAACCATTCCGGATACGATTAAAAACACCCTGCTGGATATCAACTGGCTGAGCCGGACCGGCGCCGGCTCGTCAGACCGGGACGTGGTGACCCTTTCCACGGTGAGCGTGGCATCAAGACACCTGGAAAGCCCGGAATGGGAAGATGTAACCTTACAAGCTGCCAATGAAATCACCGCGCGCCTGTCTGTAAACAACCATCGTGATTTTCATCATTGGAATACTTATGCACAGGAAGCCCGGGAATTTGTGGAAACCCATATCCTGCCGGAGCTTCCGGATGTACATGGTTTTGATAGTAAACTGATCATCCAATGCGTCAGCTGGGACACCGTACATTTCATTATGGAGCGTATATACCGGAGAGGGCTACGGCCACCATTTTTTTATGAAAACCTTATTCAGGTCTATCAATCGGGCCACTTGCCTTGTGGCTGGGAAGGACGATGGCCCGATGGTAAACTTAAGGTGTATTAATCATAACAAACCAACAGAAAGGATATGGAAACCACATTGGCAAACCTGGAACACAGGTTGAAAGAAAACCGGGCAGACTATTTCCGGTGCCTGCAACCACCATTGACAATTAACGAAATCTGCCATTTAGAAGAAAAATACCAGGTAAAGCTTCCGGGTGACTTAAAAGCATTGTACCAATGGAAAAACGGGCAAAAGAATGACTGCTACAAGGCTTTTGTCAATAATTCGATGTTTATTCCTTTAGGAGAGGTATTGGATATAGCTGCGGAACTGACTTCGATGATCGGGTTTGATTTTGATGTGGAGAACTGGTGGAATGAACAATGGATCCCCGTTTTCCATAACGGCGGTGGAGATTATATTTGTTATGACACAGGAGGGGTCTTTACAGGGCGAAAAGGACAACTCATTGAGTTTTGGCACGCCGATAACAACCGGAATGTTATTGCCCCGTCACTGACAGTTTTTCTTTCACAGTTAAACAACTATTATCAATCTGTTCCCAACGGAAAGTTTGACGAGTACATTTCCCCGGAAACAATAGACGGTTATCCCAAAATATTTATGGTGGAATAAACACAGTGATATGAAAAATAAAGACGAACTCACCCCATATTTCTATACCGTTATAGCGGTTTCCGCACTAACTATCATCCTTATGGTCGCTACTAATGCCGCGGACCGGAGTCTTGCCTGGATATTTTTCGGCTTCCTGCTTTATATCCCTTTACTTTTTGTTAAAAACCGGGTGTTGATAGGTATAGTTATAGCCGCAGAATACCTTTTTCTGTTGTCCGTTTTTTGGCTGTTTATGATGTTGCTTAAATATGAGCCCGGGGGAGAGCTGGTTCCGTTAGCACTGTTTATCGTGCATTCGTTGATACGGTTGTTTATTTTCCTTAAAGTAGCGGGAAGCCGTTATGCCTTGCTCCTGGCCATAGCTATAGCTCTTTTAATAAGTATTCCGGTATATTGGTATGGAACTACGGATTACCTTAAATTGATGTGAGAGTTGAAAACAGTTAAAAAGATAACAAACTTGAAAACCGGTAAAAGGCATATGGAAAGTACGATTTCTTCTGTGATAGAAATTAATGCACAACCTGAAACCATTTGGGATAATATTACCAATGTCAAAATAGAACAGTTTTCCGATCCGGTTATTTTTAGACTTCTCGATATACCCAAACCACTAAAGGCAGAAATGCTGTCAGAAGGCCAGGGCGGAAGGCGAATTGCTTATTTCGACAGCGGGAAAAAGTTTGTACAGGAAATTTTGGTTTGGAGACCCTTGATTGAATATTCATTTACATTTAATCCTGAAAAAGAATTCAGGGTCTGTTACTTTTTCGAACTTTCGGAAGGCGTTTTTCAAGTTCCGGCAGGTGCTTATTATCTGATAACTAAAGAGCAAACCACAACCTTAAAACTAACTACAACTTATAGTATTGACAGGCGATTACATTTTTTATTTAATATTCCCGCAAGACTAATTTTAAAATCTTTCCAACGTTATTTGTTGACGTCAATTAAACAAAACTCAGAATAAATGGCAGCAATAAAATTTACTGAAACTATTCTAATTGGCGAAAAAGCAGAGAAAGTTTTTGATTTTACGCAGGATTATAATGAACGACTAAAATGGGACACTTTTTTAAAGAAGGCAGACTTAATTGAAGGTGCAACAACGGCTGGTAAAGGAGTTAAAGCCTATTGCGTGGCTAAAAATGGAATTGGCATGGTGACGGAATATGTTACTTTCAATCGACCAAAGGTAACCGCAATCAAAATGACAGAAGGCCCGTTTATGTTTAAATCCTTTTTAGGTTCTTGGACATTCAAGGAAATTGAAAACAATAAAACAGAAGTTGCTTTTCTATATTCATTTTTGCTTAGGTTTCCGTTCAACCTGTTTACCGGAACCATAACACGTAATTTACAGGCAAACGTTAAGCAGCGGTTAACTGACCTTAAAACAAACATCGAAAAAAGGCATCATTAAATGAAACCTACCGTTGACAAAGACAACTTTCCCGAAATGGTATCCCGTCCTCATCGTACCTGGACCTGGATGGTACGGGTAATTTTTGCACTGTTTGTGCTCTTACCCATTGCCGCCCTCTTATACGGGGCGCCGGTTTTACTTTACCGGGAAGCACGCTCCGACAGTAACGGAGGTTTGCTGCTTTCGGGCCTGTACTACGTATTGATCACCGTATTGTTAATCTGGCATTTTAAAAAGGCAAAACACAATGCCATAACACAAATAAGAGTAGACCGTTCGGGGATTCATTACGAAAAGCTGAATGACGCTACAGATTCCATTTTGTACGCACAATTGGAGAAAGCTCCTTCGCCTTACGAACACGATATTTTTACAGAGGATTCCTATTCTTATATGGGAGAGCACGGAATGATGGGGACTACTACCTATTTGAAAGTGTTTAGGAAAGGTAGTAAAACCAGGGTTCCTTTTGCAAATACGGATGTGGCCTTTGCATCTGTAACCATAAACAGGAAATCCCTCCAAAGGCATTTTATCAAGGGGCTTTCATTGTTCCGGCCCGATCTGGTAATTTCTCCTTCAGTCAGTAAAATTAAAACTTAAACAATGGAAGAAATACCGTCGGGCATTAAACACTTAATTGAAAGGATATGGGAAGAGCCTTTGCACACCCGGCTCTTATCCGAAAAGATTGATTTGGCCGGTTATAAGGGACTCGGTGATATCCCCGACCGGTATATACCGATCGAAGAGGTTTTCCCGGAAAACGAACTGAATGCTATCTGGAACAGGTTTAAACCTTACCTTCATACATATAAGGTATTCCCGTTTTTGGGCACGTTGGGAGAAGCCGTAATTGGTATAGGATATGGCCGGCAGAACAGCGGTAGATTGTATTACTTCGATTTTGATTTTGGTTGTTTTCCGTTGGATGATAATTTGGATCATTTTATAGCCGGACTGATCGAGAGTTAAAAGTTTGGTTAGCCCGTATAGAAAAAACAATGACTAAATAGAATATAGCAATGAAAACTATACCTGAGAACAAAATTGAACTTTATCTTAAGTTAGGACGAAAATTAGCCTGTTTTGTAAAAGTTTACTGGTATTTTGAAAGTAGAACATTTGATTGGATTAAGCTCGAAAAAAGTGATTTAAATTATAAAGCTACTTTAATCCGGAGTTTAGATGAAGGAGACGAAATTTTTAATGATGTAACGGAATTTGAAACATGTAATGAATTGGATAAAGACGAGAACGATTTTTTAGAAGGAGATATTGAAACCATTAAACAGTGGATGATGGAAAAGTTTGATTTAAAAATGGACGGATTTCATCAAATGAATGACTTGAAGGTAAAATATATGGAACTTGTAAAAGAAAACAAATTGGGAAGTCAACTGAACGATGGACATATATAACTATGTACAACAATGGTAACCGTTGCAACAAAGGCTAAAAGTAATCCGGATACACCCACCTTGGATTTATCAAGGCTTTAAGTGTTTAGTCCGTATGGAAAAAGAATAAAAAAATGACAGCAGCAGAATTTAAAAAAGAATGGAAACCGGATGATTTTTTCGGGTGGACTGAGTTCAGTCCTGAACAACTAAAACGGACGACTTTATCCGTATCGACAAAAGATTTCTTAAAGGGAGGCTTTCCTGAGAATGCCGCCCCGTTCCTCAGTTTCGGATTAGGGGACTTTGGTGGAAAATTCCGTACGGTTTCCGAATACTATAACGGTTATCACAGTCTCGGTACCGATGCCGGGAAGTACTGGGTTTTTGGTGTCGACGGGGCGGGAAACCCCATTTGTATGGATGCCGGGACCAATGACCGGATTGTGTTGCTGGACCACGAAGATAAGTTTCAGCTTGACAGCATCATAAATAAGAATGTGGCAGAACTGGCCCGATGCCTGGTGGCGTATAAAAAAATCAATGAACAAATACGGGCGGAATTCGGGCAAAGGGGAATTGCCGATGCTAAATACTCCCCAAAACACATAGCAGAGCTGCAAAAGGCATTTCAGGAAATCAATCCGGATATCTTTACCGAATCAGATTTCTGGAGAGATTCCATAGATGATTTGTTGCAAAACTGTTAGCATCTGACAACATTTAAAGAGAAAAGAATGCAAAAAATACGGGAATGAAGAAATATCAAATACTGACAGTAGTACTTTTTTTATCTGTTCTTGGTTGTAACTGTCAGACCAATAATGCACCCCAATTGACCGCTTTAACCACAAAAGCTGAAAAAGAAACAAAGCAAAGTTCCAAGCCTTTTGACACTATATCCAAGACCATTCACATTTTTGTGGCGCTGTGCGACAATAAATATCAAGGTATTGTTCCTGTTCCGGCCAAAATCGGCAATGGACAGGACCCTCATAATAATTTATACTGGGGTTGTGGTTTTGGAGTTCGGACCTATTTCAAGAACAGTAAGGAGTGGGCGCTTGTCAAAAAGCAAAAATCAGATTCCATAATACTTGAGAGGCTAGTTTTTAAACACCAAAACAAAAATTTTTACCTGGTGGCCGATGCCTATGACGGAAAACATATTAAGCAGTGCACGAAAGACTTTCTACAAAGCAGTTGCGGACAGCTTAAAGACACCTTGGTCATTGACGACAGGGTCATTGGAATTTCCGGGAACTCCGGACTGATTGCATATATCGGTCATGATGGGCTTATGGACTTCCGGTTGAAAGGGCCGTTCAATAACAAGGATAACAAAAAAAGGGATATCATAATTCTGGCCTGTTACAGCAAAAGCTATTTTTCTCCTCATTTAAAAAATGCAAATGTAAATCCGCTTGTATGGACTACGGGGCTAATGGCCCCGGAAGCTTATACCATACACGATGCCATAACGGGTTACACAAAAGCCGAAACCAACGAAAGCATAAGGAGAAGAGCAGCATTAGCCTATTCCAAATATCAGAAATGCAGTGAACGAGCAGCAAGAAACTTGTTAGTAACAGGATGGTAATAAAAAGAAACACCACAAACACCATCAGTATATCCCTTAATGAGGATGTCACTCCTAAACATTAAATATGGATTGTCAACCATTATATATAACCCCTTATGAGTCGTCATCAGCGTCTATACAACACACTGCGTATATGCCAGCTATTCTGGCTGCCGCTGTGTTTTATACAATACAATACCCTATCCGCGCAGGAGCCTGATTATGCCATACCTCCGGAAAACGAATATACGTCACTGTCCGGTTTTTATGAAGGACGGGCTGCATTCAGTGCCCGTGGAATAATACTTAACGGGTATATTGATGCCGAACAAAACCGGGTGATCGCCCCTGAATTTGATAAAGCCAATGCTTTCCGTGAGGGCCTGGCGGCAGTAGCCGTATGGGATTCCGCAAACGGGTACAAGTACGGGTATATTGACAAACAAGGGAATACGACGATCCCCCTGATGTATTCGGAAGCCCGCGATTTTTCAAACGGAATGGCTGCGGTATCAGAGGGGAAAGATAAATCTGGAAGATATAAATGGATGTACATAGACAAAAACGGCCAGGTTCTTTTTCATTCCCCTTATACCGGGGATGACCCCGGGAGCTTAAACAGTGGCCGCCTGTTGGTCTGGGAAAACGGTCTTGCCGGGTATGTGGATCGATCCGGGAACCGGAAGATTCCTCCACAATACGAACGGGCCTTCGATTTCTCTGACGGGGTGGCCATTGTAAAGGCCAAAGTAAAGAAAAAACGCAAATACAAAAGCGATTTGGTTAGGAAGCTGGCTGAAAAGCTTGAATATGATGCTTATGAATACAATGTTATTGACACGCTTGGTCATATGCTGTTTAAAACAGACGTTTCCAACTTGAACAATTTCAACGATGGTGTAGCAGTATATATGGAGGATGGGAAATGGGGGCTTATGAACAAAAAGGGCAAGGTGATTTTAAAGGCACGTTATCACCAGCAACCTTATGATTTTAAGAATGGCCTGTCCCTCGTTCAGGTTAACGGGGAAGAACAGGATAACAAGGACGGCAGCATACACGTATTAAACACTTCGGGCGAGGTCGTCTCTGTCATTCCGCTCTGCAATGATTACGGCTGTATATATGACAGCAGGTATGGCTTTTATGAGGGGTTATTGGCTGTAAGGATCGTTTCAGGCAAAGAATCGGGATGGGGCTATATCGATATTTACGGGAATTTGCAGGTCTCCCCGCAATTTAGTGAGGCCTTTGACTTTGCCGGCGGATTGGCGTTGGTAAAAACCCTGAAGGGAAAATTGGCGGTCATTAAAAAACCCTTGTTGAAATAGCCCGGCAAACCGGTTTCCTCCCGGATGGTCCCTGAAGGTAATTAGTTGAAAAAATGTTGATCCCTATTGAAGAGAGATAAAAGGCACTGATGGTTGGCAATCTTTGTACGTTATACTTAATATAACGTGAATAATGGATAAGAGATAAAGTAATATTAACATAAAAAAGGAGTAAAACAATTATATTAGTAATTGAATATCATATAGTTATGATTTGAATTTCACTCCCGTGAACGAAGATAAAATTACGAAAATTTTTGTGCAAATTGACGATTTCACCCAACTTTTTGAAGCGGAAATCAAACAATTACGCTTAGAAAGTGCCACCGGGAAGTCAAGAAACCGAAAAAGCAGGCTTTCCGACAGTGAGATGATGACCATTCTGATTTGCTTTCACTTAAGTCGCATTAATGACTTTAAATCCTTTTATATGATGTATCTGTCCAAACATTACAACCATCTTTTCCCGGATTTGGTCTCTTACGAACGCTTTGTGCAAAGTTCCAAACGGATCATGGTACCTTTGATGGTCTTTCTCAAAACCAATGCTTTGGGGACTTGCAGGGGGATCTCTTTTATTGATTCAACAACGGTCAAGGTCTGTCATGTCAAACGGGAAAAGCAACACCAGGTCCTGAAAGGGCTGGCCGCAAAAGGTAAATCCACTATGGGCTCGTTTTTTGTCCCGAAAGCTTTCGGGATCAAACTGCATTTGATTATCAATGACCAGGGGGAAATCCTAAGTTTTTACCTGACTTCAAACCCTCCGATCCCGATTTCAATCGGGATCACCTCCCTTGATCTCAAGGCGCTGTGCTGAGCCTGGTCGAAGTAGAGGAGTTTTTAAAAATACTTAAAATGAGCAGTTTGAGTGCTTTTAGTCCATAAGGCTTGAACATTATTCATGTGCTTTTAAGATTAGAGTTGGGAGTTCCTCCTTCAGTTAGAGAATTAGCAGAAGTTTTAGGGGGAACCTTAAATCGTGGTGAATACCTAGAGTTATGGAAATGTGGAGTAAATGATATAGAACACTTTATTGTCACTGACGAGCAAATATTATTAGATATCCTTTCGAAGAATAAAATCAAAGAAACAAGACTTAAGGTTGAACAGAATATGCAGATGCAATAGGAAGCAATAACATTGCCGGAGATCCCAGCATACAAAGGTTAGTAAAAAACATTAAATTTACGGGTAAACATAATTCACCCGTTAGAGATTTGAAACAACAAGATATATTGCAATTCTGGAGAGATGTCGAGATATTCAATCTTCCTGATTTCAACAAAGATTCCCTATTACTTGAAGTTAACGCTGATTTGCCCTGGTTTAAAGAAAACAGGCCGGGAAGGAAAAATTATAAATGGCGTTACACGCTCATTTTTGGGAAAATTGACAAAAAAGTGATTGTTGAACATCTTAACAATTTGCTGAAAATAGAGGCAGTTAATGACTGGGAAGAGCCTGTTACCGGGTTTAGTTGCCTGTCTGCCCTGATTTTAGACGAAAAGGGTTGCCCGCAGTATGATAGTTATATAACGGCCAGCTATACTTTTGGGATTAGGGCTTTGGAGCAAAATAAAAAGCTTTCAACTGTTCCTGAAGCACTGGAAAGGTCAAAAGAAGATTTTTACGACAGGTACGGTTTTATAGCCACTGACAATACGGAGGAATTACCACAAGGGGAAGTTGTTGTTCGGGAACATCTCAAAAGGGAAATTGATTACCTGGAAAATATCACCGGGTGGTGGAAACAAGACATCAAAATTTATATCCTGGAAGAACTAGTTCCTAAAGACAGTGAGCCCAATACCGGTTTTTTAAACAGTTTCTTTCTGGATGACCTAAATTATCTTTCCTCTATAAAACAAAACCAGTTAGGCATTGCCCTTCAATCTTATTTAACTCTTAACCCTTCTATAGAAAAAAGGAAAGATTTAATTAAAAACAAAGAACTGTTATTCCAGACCATTGACCCCGGTTTGATGACCGCCGGAAGGTGGCCGTCTAAAATAGAATACGGGCTTTATTCAGCACAGGCAGGAGCGGTCAATACAATCTTTTCCAATCTTAAAGGGAATGAAGGTTTACAGGGAGTTAATGGTCCTCCCGGCACAGGAAAAACCACATTGTTACTGGATATCATAGCTGGGATTATAGTTGAAAGGGCGAAAGTTATTTCAGATTTGGGATGCAATGCGCTGTTTGAAAGCGGGTATCGTAAAATCGAAAAAGAATCGGGATATGACCGATATACATACAATCTTAAAGAAGCGCTCCAGGGTGATTTTGGTATAGTTGTAGCCAGTAACAATAATGCTGCTGTAGAAAATATCAGCAAGGAACTTCCTCTTAAAAGTAAAATCGATACAAGCACATTTCCTGATGCCGATTATTTCTCTGATTGTTCCCAATCAATAATTGATGACGAAAGCTGGGGAGCGTTAGCCGCTGCTTTAGGTAACGCTAAAAACAGAAACGCTTTTAGAGAAGCTTTCTGGCAATCCAAAAAAGATACTGAAGAAATTAGGTTTAATGATTTATTATATAATATCTACCGGGATCCTGAGAATGACCAGACATTCCTGCATCGTAAATCCTTTAATATTCAATCCAAAAAACTCAAAAGCCTGCTGAAAGAATTTGATGCGTTCAAAAAGACGGCTTCTTCTTTTCATAAACAACTACCGGAGTATATCAGCAACATAGAAAAAAAAGAACAACGTATAGCAGAAATTACCCGGGTTGAAGCCAGATTGTCCGACCTTTCTACTGAGGAGAAAAGTCTTTTGGAAAAAGAGAACACAACCAGACAAGATGCTGACAGATTGCAATCATTGTTGAATTTGCAAATGCAGCGTAAGCCCTCGTTTTTCTTTTTTCAAAAATTATTTTCCACCTCTAATTTTAAAAAATGGAATTCGGAAGCCGAAGAGCTGATCAATAAACTAAAATCGATTAATTCCATATTAGAGCGTATACGAAAGGAACTGGCCATGAATAATGACAGCGCCAAAGTACTTCATTCCGAACAGGAAAAGAACAAAAGTGATTTATCCGAACTTGATATGTTCGTCTCGGAATACAAAAAATTGCAGGAAATATTATGTAAGGAATATGGGATAGAAACAAGAAATCTGTTCAACATTGAATTCCTGCAAAAGAAATTGGAGGAAATACACCTTCTCAACCCTTATCATTCTCCTAAAATAGCAAAATTAAGAAGCGATATTTTTATAACAGCTACCCGGCTACACCACGATGCCATTCTGGCGAATGCAAAAAGTATCCGAAATAACTTAACGGCATTTTTCGAGATGATTTCCGGTTGGGTAACCGTAGATTCTAAAATGTCTCAAAACCTGTGGGATACATTCTTTTTATGTGTGCCTGTAGCATCTACTACACTGGCATCTGCCAGTAGATTGTTTCCCAAGATAAATAAAGGACAAATAGGCTGGCTGCTTATTGATGAGGCCGGGCAGGCCACTCCCCAATCGGTAGCGGGCCTAATTCATCGCTCAAAACGATGTGTAATTGTTGGTGACCCGTTGCAAGTAGAACCGGTTGTAACCATACCCAAGAAACTGGTTACGAAGTTGAGAAATGAACACCGTGTTGAAGTAGGATGGTCTCCTCACAAAGTTTCTGTTCAGCAGTTGGCCGATAAAGCGTCTTATCTAGGAACCTATATGGACATAGGAAACTCAGAAGAAAGAATATGGGCAGGCTTTCCCCTCCGTGCACATAGAAGGTGTGATGACCCTATGTTTACGATCGTCAATGAAATTGCGTACAGTAACCAGATGGTGAATGCAGTCCCTGAAAATTCAACTACAGAATTTATTGGCGTGTCAAAATGGTTTCATGTTGAATGTTCGTCCACACCCTATAAAAAACATGTGATTCCTGAAGAGGTTGATGTTCTGAAAAATAAGATAAGTGACTTGCTTCAAACGGGGTACGTGGGGAAAATTTATGTTATTTCACCTTTTAAATCCGTCGCCGATTTCTGTTTGAATGAATTTAAGTCACAGAAAAATATCTCATGCGGGACAATACATAAGTTTCAGGGAAAAGAAGCGGATATTGTTTTTCTGGTATTGGGAGGTAATCCTAAATCTCCAGGGGCCAGGAACTGGGCTTCGCAAAAGCCTAATATGTTAAACGTAGCGCTCACAAGAGCAAAAAAACGATTTTATGTAATAGGAAATAAAAAGCTTTGGGGTCCCTGTAAATATTTCAGTACAATGGCTGGTATTTTAGATTATTAGCTCTTCACTCGTATGTAAAGCCCTGCCCATATAAACCATAGCGGCACATAAATATCCATTGAAAGCCTCTACAGGGTCATGGATACAAATAAGTGGCGCCGTAAAATTGATATGACTGCTCTTTTTTTATTTTAATTAAATTAAACATAACCTTCTCTTGAATAGGAATTTTTCTGTTTTGATAGCCTGTCTATAATATTATTCTGTACTGGCTCATAACAAAAGCCCCCCTGCCAGCCCCCGCAGGATACACCCGTTGGCGAGCAGATAAAGTACCTGTTCCTGCAAAAGGGTAATGATAGCGACAAAGTAGTCCGGGAAATGCTGTAAGCCATATCACTGCCCCTAAAAACAGAGGAGGTTAAACAGTTATTATGCTTCAAACCCTCCTCCTATGTTTTTATTACGGTATAGTACCGATGCAAAACAGCATCATATATTTCTTCCAAATGCCGTTAGATCAAGACTCATAAAACTGGAATATAAATAAGGATAAAATAATAGGATGTCCCCTACCTTTTTTATTGATATTCTGTTTTACATTTATTATTGTTAAAACATTGTGAAAATATTAACTATTTTTTAGTGTTTGATCTGCTTTATGTGTCATCTGATCGCATTCCTGTTAAATTTTTAGGGATCGCGAAATATGATATGACAAGGAATATATAACTGTAAGAATAAATTAACATTCTTAAATTTTCAGGATATACAATACTAACCAATTCTAATTCTACGCATAGCCCCGGAATCAGTTAGCTTGTTTTTTCAAAATTGACCATTAACTCCTGTTATAAGTCCCCGACACCGTGGACAACTATCTTGTCATAATAAAAACAGGTGATTTTTATTAAACATAATATCAGTAACCCAAATGTAATACTTATGCACCACCCCAAATGTATTCCCGGATATCCATTCCATTGATTTGGAAAGACATCAGGTTAGGTTTGCGCTTCCATTTGAAAAGACCACTTGGTCAAGTAGAAAATGTGATTCCCTTCTCAGAATGGAGGTAGGGGGGTTGGTAGTTCCATAAAGAAAGGAAACTCAAATTTCGTGTTGAACTATAATTATTTAATTCTGACTTATGAAGAGACTATACGCTTTAGCTTTTTTTCTGGTAGTTGTTTATTACGGGCATGCCCAGGTGGGTATCGGAACGCCCTTACCAGACAGTTCGGCCCAGCTGGATGTTGTGGCAGAAGATAAGGGGATATTGATCCCGCGGGTTGCCCTTACGGGAGCCCGGGACCAGACTACGATTGCCAATGGCAATGTGGAGAGTTTGCTGGTATTTAATACGGCCAGTACGGCAGATGTTAAACCTGGCTACTATTATTGGTATGCAGAAAGCTGGCATCGGGTAGTATCTGCAGAAGATGTGAATGGCGGAGACCTGCCGGATAATGTGATTATCTATAATCCGGCAGACAACCAATTTACCTATGTAGACGAGAACGGGGATACCCAGGTCATTGACCTCTCCGAACTGGTACAGGCCAATGAAACGATTACTACCCTGGTGAACAATAACGACGGCACCTATACCTATACGAGTGAGGACGGTACGGCGACCCTGGTGGATGTCCCTTCCGATATTGTGGAGCAGATCACCAACCAGGAAGGCGCTGTATACGAACAGCTCACCCAGCTTATTGAAGCGTCCGCAGGCAATGTAAGCTTTGACGGTACGAC
>NZ_JBRKIS010000032.1:0-3031 GCF_052983315.1 Sinomicrobium endophyticum | reverse complement strand
CCGGATTGTGAAACCCCACCATTGGAACCTAACCCACAGGCTGATATCGTTACGGTAAAAGTGACAAGCAATGCCGGACAAACAGAATTTGTCCCCGGCGAGTCTGTAGAATACACGATCACTGTGACCAACAACGGTCCGAGCGATGCCGAGCAGGTGAATGTTACAGATACAGCCCCCGTCGGTACGACGATAACCAACTGGACTGCCGAGGTAACCACTGGTACGGTTACACTTCCGAACACAAGTGGAATCGACGATATCAATGAAACGATAAGTACACTTCCGAATGGCGCTGTAGTTACCTATACAGTTACGGTACAAACCCCAGCGGACTTTACGGACGACCTGGTGAATGCGGTACAGGTAACCAGCCCGACGGAAGATCCCGACCCGGATTGCCCGGATTGTGAAACCCCACCATTGGAACCTAACCCACAGGCCGATATTGTTACGGTAAAAGTGACAAGTGATGCCGGACAAACAGAATTTGTCCCCGGTGAGTCTGTAGAATACACGATCACTGTGACCAACAACGGTCCGAGCGATGCCGAGCAGGTGAATGTTGTGGACATAGCCCCCGTCGGCACGACGATAACCAATTGGACGGCTGTTGTAACCACTGGTATGGTTACACTTCCGAACACAAGTGGAACCGACGATATCAATGAAACGATCTCCATTCTTCCCGATGGTGCTGTAGTTACCTATACAGTTACGGTACAGACCCCAGCGGACTTTACGGACGACCTGGTGAATGCAGTGCAGGTAACCAGCCCGACGGAAGATCCCGACCCGGATTGCCCGGATTGTGAAACCCCACCATTGGAACCTAACCCACAGGCTGATATTGTTACGGTAAAAGTGACAAGTGATGCCGGACAAACAGAATATGTTCAGGGCGAATCGGTGGAGTATACCATAACCGTAACCAACAACGGTCCGAGCGATGCCGAGCAGGTGAATGTTGTGGACACAGCCCCCGCCGGTACGACGATAACCAACTGGACGGCTGTTGTAACCACCGGTACGGTTACGCTCCCGAACATGAGTGGATCTGATGATATCAATGAAACGATCCCGACCCTTCCAAACGGCGCAACTGTGACCTATACGGTTACGGTACAAACCCCACCGGACTTTACGGACGACCTGGTGAATGCGGTACAGGTAACCAGCCCCACGGAAGATCCCGATCCGGATTGCCCGGATTGTATTACGCCACCACTGGAAATGAAACCGGAGCCGTCAATTGCATTGATAAAGACTGCCGAGTACGTCGATAACAATGGCAATGATATGGCCGATGCAGGAGATGAGATCACTTATACCTTTACGGTAACTAATACAGGTAACGTCGATATAGATAATATCACCATTGACGACGACTTAACCGGAACTACCGACCTACCGATTACCCCGGCTACGTTAGCCCCCGGAGAAACAGGTACCGCTACGGCAATATACACGATCATCCAGTCCGATGTGGACAATGGAGGTGTAAGCAACCAGGCCCTGGCTACAGGTGAGGCTCCGAACGGAGATCCTGTGGAAGATACTTCGGGTACCAGTGAAGATAATGATACACCGACAGATACGCCGATCATCCAGTCCCCGTCAATTGCTTTGGTAAAGACCGCTGATTATGTCGATAGTAATGGCAATGGTATGTCCGACGCAGGAGATGAGATCACATATGTCTTTACGGTGATCAATACCGGGAATGTTACTGTGGATAATATTACCGTTGATGACGATCTTACAGGGACGACTGGTCTTGTCCTTGTACCATCTACTCTGGCCCCCGGCGAGAGCGGTATTGCTACGGCAATGTATACGATCACCCAATCTGACGTGGACAACGGCGGTGTCAGCAACCAGGCTCTGGCCAGCGGTGAAGACCCGAATGGTGATCCCGTGGAAGACGAGTCCGGAACAGACGAAGACAATGATGATCCTACGGATACACCTATAGAACAAACTCCGTCGATCGCATTGGTGAAATCCGTGACCAATACCGGTAGTGGGGAAAATGGCGCCTTTGTATTAGGCGATGCTATCGAATACACCTTTACGGTGAGCAACACCGGAAATGTAACGGTATCCGATATCACGATCGATGATGCACTTACAGGAACTTCCGGTCTACCGATCACCCCGGCTGCTTTGGCCCCGGGCGAGAGCGGTACTGCCATGGCGACATATACGATCACCCAGTCGGATGTAGATAATGGCGGTGTCAGCAACCAGGCTCTGGCCAGTGGAGAAGGCCCTAACGGTGACCCGATAGAAGACGAGTCCGGAACAGACGAAGACAATGACGACCCGACGGATACGCCTATAGAACAAACTCCGTCGATCGCATTGGTAAAATCCGTTACCAATACCGGTAGTGGGGACAACGGCGCCTTTGTAGTAGGCGATGCTATCGAATATACCTTTACGGTAAGCAACACCGGAAACGTAACGGTGTCCGATATCACCATCGATGATGCACTTACAGGAACTTCCGGTCTACCGATCACCCCGGCTTCTTTGGCACCTGGTGAGACAGGTACTGCAACGGCGATGTATACGATCACTCAGTCGGATGTAGATAATGGCGGTGTCAGCAACCAGGCTCTGGCCAGTGGAGAAGACCCTAACGGTGACCCGATAGAAGATGAGTCCGGAACAGACGAAGACAATGACGACCCGACGGATACGCCTATAGAACAAACTCCGTCGATCGCATTGGTAAAATCCGTAACCAATACCGGTAGCGGGGAAAATGGCGCCTTTGTAGTAGGCGATGCTATCGAATACACCTTTACGGTAAGCAACACCGGAAATGTAACGGTATCCGATATCACCATCGATGATGCACTTACAGGAACTTCCGGTCTACCGATCACCCCGGCTTCTTTGGCACCTGGTGAGACAGGTACTGCAATGGTGATGTATACGATCACCCAGTCGGATGTAGATAATGGCGGTGTCAGCAACCAGGCTCTGGCCAGTGGAGAAGACCCTAACGGTGACCCGATAGAAG
>NZ_JBRKIS010000031.1:0-27483 GCF_052983315.1 Sinomicrobium endophyticum | reverse complement strand
CCACCAGGAACAACTCCGGGTTAGGAATAGTGTTCTGGAAGGCGCAAGGGAGCTTCGTAAGGGCCATCCTCGGCTGGGTTGTAGGAAGCTCTATGCGGAGCTCAAGCCTACCGGGATGGGTCGGGACAAGACCGAGGCCTTATTGCTGAGTCATGGCTTTAGGTTAAAGCGCAAGCGCAACCGTTACCGTACCACTTATGGGGGGAAGCATTGGTATCCTAATCGGATCACTGATTTACAACTAACCGGGATCAACCAGCTTTGGGTGAGTGATATTACCTATATCGCTGTATCGGCTAAGAAGCCTTATTACCTGACCTTGATCCTGGATGTGTACAGTAGGAAAATCAAAGGCTGGAGTTTGTCAGCCACCCTGACCGCAGAGGATACTATAGTTGTAGCTTATAGGGAAGCCCTGGCCACGACTGCTAAAACCGAACGGAAACAACTCATATTTCATTCGGATAAAGGCAGCCAATACGTTTATAAGCGATTAGCTGAGTTACATACAGAAAATCAGGTACAGCCTAGCATGGGCGGTAAAGCCTGGGAGAATGCTCATGCAGAATCTTTAAACGGCATATTAAAAAATGAATATATCGATTTTGACCACTCCCATATCAGTTTAAAACAAGGGAGAATATTGATAAAAAAAATCGTAGAAAAGTACAATTATCAACGTCCACATGGTTCACTAAAAAATATGAAACCTGTAGAATTTGAAACCTTTGTTCAGGGGTTAACCCCTGAACAAAAACCGAGATTTAAGATTAATTATTAACCAGAAAAAAGGCAACCATATTCAGGCATGCCCAAACCTGCAACTTGAAACCTGCAACTTGAAACCTGCAACTTGAAACTTGAAACCTGGAACCCGTAACCCGTAACCCGATAGTTATGATTTTTTTTTATTATATTTGTTAAAACGATACCCCTACCTACTTTGATAAATATTTGCCGGTAACAGACACAGCCGGTTTTTCTCCAAGCAAATAGAGTACCCCTACCCATTAAGCTCCTTTTTTAGAGAAGGCGGAATTTTACGGTTTGTAAAATTCCGCTTTTACAGATCCGGAAAAGGACACTGCAATATGCGACTTTTTACGGACCGTCCCCGGATGCCGGAAACCTAACAGGGACGGGAAGTCCGTAAAACAGTACTATTTACACTTGTTGTTTATCACCGGAAATATATCTCAGAATGTTAATTTTTAGTTGTTCATTTGCTAAGTTTACTGTAAATTTAATTGGGAAATTTTAATAAATTATGGATAATTCTGACAAATCAAAAATAGACCAGGATCTTGTCCAATCCCTCAGGCAAGGCGACATCACGGCTTTTGAAACCATCTTTCACCTCCTGGAACGAAAACTTTATTATGTCATATTTTCCTATACGAAATCAGGATATGTTTCCGAAGAAATTGTCCAGGAGGTATTCATAAAGATCTGGGAGAAAAGGGAAGAACTGGATCCGTCCAGGTCCTTTGTCTCATTTATTTTTACCATGGCCAAAAACCACGCTTTTAATTATATGCGCGATGCCGCCCGGCGCAAACTTATCCGGGAAGAACTATGGGAAAATATCACCGTACAATACGAGCAGGTAGAAAGCCAGTATCTCCTCAAGGAGTACGGCGAAATCGTGGAAAAGATCATCGCAGGCCTCCCCGTCAAAAAACAATCCGTTTACAACCTGTCTAAAAAAGAGGGCAAAAGCCATGCGGAAATCGCGGAGATATTGGGAATGTCCGTCAAAAGGGTAAAAAACCACCTGTGGGAGATCTCCGAAATCATCAAAAAAGAACTACGCCCTTATATCCGGAATATCCTGTTCCTGATCATCAAATAATACGCTTCAATAACCCGCATTTCCTTACTATCCGGAGAATATCCTGCTTACCGGTTTATGACAACGGGACCTGCTATCCGAAACAGCATAAAATAATTTCTTTTCCTCCCACCCGGGACTTTCCGCTTCCTTGCGTGTATTACTATAAACACATGTAAAAATGGATTCAGTACATGACAAATTTACTATCTGTGCGTTTTTCGCATACACGGAAAAAAGTCTTGTAGCCTAAACTAAAATTAAGCTTTGTTCTCATAAATTAAATTGTTTTGAGTTAGTTGACGGACTTTTTTTCATGTGTCAGGCACGGGATTATGAGTAGGATGCCGTGTCTTTGGAATGTAAGTTATAGCTTATATTCCTGGCAACCGGGAGTGTGTTCGGACAGGGTTTTAAACATATCGTCGGGAAACATATGTTATTTATTGTGATTTGGACAGCTTTGCCGGATACACTCCCTTTTTAACTACCCCTTTAAAGAATATTAATGGATAAGGAAAGTTCAGAAAGAATTCTTGAAATAGTAAATCTGATACTCATTCTCCTGATCATTTACGTGATAGGAGAAATACTGCTGGAGATGTAATGGGAGGGGGATGGTACAATTATTAAAAAATCGTGCCGGAACCCGATAAGGAAAGGATAGAGAATTTTAAAGTGAAATAGTTGGGTGCCGGATAAAAATTATTTTTGGAACCATTTAACCGGAAAATCAGTTTGCCCTCAACTATAGGGCATCGTCATTTAGTTAGTGCCATTATAGTCCGAAATGATGTATATCCTATATCTTATTAAAAAACAAAAAGGCTCCTCCCTTGTGATGAAGGCGCCGTGCTGAGCCAAGTCGAAGTAGAGGTACTCGAGCGCAGCGATGGGGGGAGGGTTTTGAAAGCGCAAACCATAGGGATATCCCTAAATGTTAAGGCAAATACGCCAAAGTTCGGGATGGTCAAAACACCCTGTCCGGCAGGTTCATCAGAAGAAGGATGCCCTGAAAAAACTAAAAAATGAAGAAATCTGCTTAGCTAAATGACATTGTATCTAAAGGGAGCCTGATTTTCCTCGTCCCGATATTTATCGGGATGCTCCCTTCAGGGCTGGGGTAACAAATCGAGGAGGTATCGAATTTAAATTTTTATCATGCACTAAAGAGAAAAAATATAACATCAGGAGATATTAAACATACGCTTTGTTCTCATGTTTAATAGTTTTGAATTAGTACACTAACACTCTTTTGATGTCCGCACGGGGTTGTTCTGCGGCAAAAAGTCAGCCCCGTGCATTTTTCTGAGAATAGTAACAGTACATACGAAACGTTGGCTTTGGATTTGTCACTTGCTAAACGGAATAGTATAAATAACAAAACATCAGGAGAGGACCAACAGCAAAACGAACAACAAACATCATGCAACATAAAAAATAGTATAGAAAACTAACCCTGCTTATTTAAAATAAACACCCCTTTAATAACAGGTTAGTTACAGAGGTCCGGGGGAAAAGACAGAAAGGGTAGTGCCCCCGGGTTTTCTGGTTAAGTAAAAATAACAAAAGGAGCACCGGACCCCCATTGTTTTTTATAGTAGAGAGGTAAGTTAATAGTGCAATTAGTCTGTCCGATGTATTCTTTTGTAATTGCACGGGGCGGTTTTTTGGCATTGACCAGACCCCGTGCTTTTTAAATACGCATAAAATCACGGGCATTGTCCCTTGACATTTTGCTTCCCTAACGGATGGCTTGCGGTTAAACCTCCGGCCCCGAAGCCCGTCAAGGGGATTTTCCCTAAGCATGCAATGGGAATTCCGTACGTAAACAGGTAATTATTCTTTTAAATTTATGAATTTGAACGTTTTAACTCGGTTTCTGCCACTGTAAAAGTCTAAAAAATGGCCACACTTATGTTTTGGAAGAATAGCGTAGAACCAGGAAATATTTCCCGTTTTTTTATCTTTTGCTGTACGGTAACGATCTTTTTTATGTCGTTATCCGTCTGTGCACAGAAAACCGGGACCCTGACAGGCAGTGTTATGGATTCGCTCCGTAAGGAACCGGTGCCCGGGGCTACGGTGATTATTAACCGCCTGGCCGATGATACGCGGCTTGGTGCTGTGGTAACCGGAATGGAAGGGGAGTTTACCATGGAAGGATTGCCGCAACAGGATACCCTGCTGGTAGATATCCGCTACCTGGGGTATAAACCCTGGCGTGGCCTGCTTTACCTGGAAGAACCCCGTTTTGTCATGGCTCCCGTACAGTTGCAGGAAGGCACTATAGAACTCGAAGACGTTAAAGTGGAAGGCGTGCGCCTGCCCATGATCATGAAAGGGGATACGCTGGAATACAACGTAAGCGCATTTACCACCCGCCCCTATGCCGAAATAAAAGAACTGTTTAAAAAACTGCCCGGCCTGGAAATGAGCCGGGAGGGCGGTATGACCTATAACGGGCAGCGCATTTCCAAGGTGCTGGTGGATGGGCGCGAATATTTCGGGGCGGATGGGCAGATGGCCATGAATACCCTGTCGGTGGATGTGGTGGAAAAAATACAGCTTATGGATACGGACCAAGAAGAAGATCTCCGGTCCGGTAACCACGGAGAAAGAAGTAAGACCATGAACATACAACTAAAGGAAGGTTTAAAGGACTTCGGAAGTGTTAGTGCGGGTGGGGGAACAGACAGGCGATACGAGCTCATGGGGAAATATAACCGCTTCCGGGGCGAAAGCCGGCTTACCCTGCTGGGGATGGTGAATAATGTCAACGCGGTGGACTATGCCGAGGACGAGGTGATTACCCTGCTGAATGCCGGTAACGGCATTACGCGGACACTAAGGGGAGGGGTAAACTACAGCAACCGCTGGGAGAACGGCGCGGAGTTGTCCTCGGGCTATAACTACACCCGCCCCCATACCTACCAGGAATCCCTGAGGGAGCGTATACAGTTTATCGTACCGGATTCCTCCTTTGTCACCCTTTCCAATTCCAATGTTACCCGACATAGCGATGAGCACCGGGCAGATATCAATGTCACCGTTCCTTTGGATTCTTCCTCTACGCTGCAAATACAGCTCCCCGGCCTGTCCTACGGGACCACAAACAACCGGACGGTTAACCATACCCTCACCGCGGACGGGGCGCAAAACCTTGTCAACGAACAACAGAACACTTATTATACGAACGGGGAAAGTACGTCCATACCCCTGCTTTTGGGGTGGCAGAAAAAATTTGCAAAAGAGGAGGCTTACCTGAACATTACATTTTATGGAGCTTTCTCCCGGCAAAACAACGAGGACCTTAACCTGGGGAAAACTACTTTTTTCGGGGACGGGCAGGAGACCGTAAACGATATCCGGCAACAGATACTTATCGATAACTGGAGGGATAATTACACGGTTAGCATAAATTATAGATTTCCCATCTCCTGGCGGTGGATCGCTTCCTGGTATAGTATGACTTCGTATACCCGATCTTCCAATACACGGGAGACCTGGATACTGGACGAAGAGGGTACTCGA
This sequence comes from Sinomicrobium endophyticum, assembly GCF_052983315.1. Classification (NCBI taxonomy): domain Bacteria; kingdom Pseudomonadati; phylum Bacteroidota; class Flavobacteriia; order Flavobacteriales; family Flavobacteriaceae; genus Sinomicrobium; species Sinomicrobium endophyticum. Next base: position 22,118 of record NZ_JBRKIS010000031.1, on the reverse strand, counting down.
CAGAGCCCGGATAGCCAGGGGACCAATGCCTTCCGATCCGAAATTCTAAACAATAATACGAACTTCTCCCTGCGTTATAAGCTGGAAAAAATAGAGTTTTCTGCCGGGGCTATACTGAACTACAACCACCTGAGTCCTTACGACAAAACCCTGGAGACCGGGATCACCCGTGATTTTGTAAACCTGGCACCGTCATTGCAGGTCAATTACAGGATCACCGATAAAAAAAGGATGGGTTTTTCCTATAACGGCAATACTTCTCCCCCGTCGGCAGAGCAGTTGCAGCCTGTGGCAGATAACAGCAACCCCCTGTTTATCGTGGAGGGGAACCCGGACCTGAAGCCGGTGTTTAACCAGATGTATGGCTTTAACTATAATGCATTGAACAGTAGGGGTAATACGTTTTTTGCTAACATTTCCTATATGTCAGTAAAAGACCAGGTGATCCATGCCATTACCTACGATGAATATGGGAGGCAGGTATCTTCCTATATCAATGTGGACGGGGTACGGGGATTGTACGGCTATCTCGGTTTTTCCACCCGAAAGCCCTTAAAGACCGGGGTGGTGGATATAAAGCTGTCCGGTAATGCCGGCTATAACCGGGACCGGAATTTTATCAACGAAGAACTGGTAAGCAGTCAACGCTGGACCCTGGCACCCAACGTACAGGCAGGCTATACTATAGAAAAACTGTTGCGGGTAGATGTAAATTATGCCCCGCAATACAACACGGTAAGCTATGACAAGGCCTCCGGGCAGGACCAGGATTTTATCATACACAACCTCAGCGGTGCCCTGGACCTCTATCCGCTGAAAAACCTGGTATGGGGAAATAAGGTAGGCTTTATCCGCAACAACAGCCTCCCCGATGATTTTGAAAAAACTTCACTCTTATGGAATATGGATATCTCCTGGCTCTTTTTAAAAGACAAGCGGGGAGAACTCAAATTCCGCGTCTTCGACCTCCTCAAACAAAACCGCAACATCAACCGTATCGCCACACAAAACTATATAGAAGATACCCAGAGTAATAATTTACAGCAATACTTTATGCTGAGCTTCGGGTATCATATCCGGTAGGAAACCTGAGGAGCCCCCTGTGGTCTCTCAATGGAATACTTCTGTGCCCATAAAACACCCCTGTGGTCCCCTCAAGGGGACAGATCTTCGGCTTTTGTAAGAAAAATTTGGGGGATGCGGGGGAGTTATATCCCGACTATTTTATAGGAACAACGGAACAACTGTCCCCTTGAGGGGACCACAGGGGTGTAAACCTCATCTCGCATACACTACCACCATAACAATAACAATACCACCCCCAACAACAAAGCCCCAAAAAAAAATTACATTTCCACCCGGGACTTTCGGAAGACTTACGTGTACTAGTAATACAAACGGAAAATATAAAACTGTCTGAGAGTTTTTTATTCCGGGACCTTTGACGGCTCCGGGTAAGCAAAAACCGGGAAGTTCCCGGGAAAGAAGGAGTTTCTATATCGATAGAACTAAAATTAACAGTAATAGTTATGCCCCATATAAAAACAACAGAAAGATGAACGGCAACCGACGCCTGGACATATTGATGAGAAAATATCGTGAGAACACGATAGCCAGGGAAGAATTTGACGAACTGATCATTTACATGGAAGACCCCCGCTGGGCACAGGATGTAAGGGAATGGATGGAAGAGCGGGAAGAAGACATGAACGAGGTAAACGACCATACTGAGGAAGAATGGAAAGCCTCCGAAGCCCGCTTCCGGAAAGTGCTGGACAGGATGAAAGAAGAAGGGAAGATAGTCTACCCGTTTCGGAAAGAACCTGCCCGGAAGGAACGGAAGGGCCGGTATAAAGTAGCAGCGGTTATCGTTGTTCTCTTCGCTTCGGCAACCGCCTTGTACTATGGTAATTTCTTTGAAAATTCGTCTTCCGTTCGGCAAATAGAAGAACTGGTAGGTACGGGGGAAAAAGCCACGGTTACCCTGGCAGACGGCACCGTAGTGCGGCTGAACTCCGGCAGTACGTTAAAGTTCCCCGAAAAATTCAGCGGGAATACACGGGAAGTCGCCCTGGCAGGTGAGGCCTTCTTTGAAGTGGCCCGCGACGGGAAAAAGCCGTTCCTGGTCAAAACCGGGAACCTGACCACCCGCGTACTGGGGACTTCCTTTAACATAAAGGCATACCGGGAAGAAGGAGAGATAGCGGTTTCCGTAGCCACCGGGAAAGTAGAAGTAGTACAAAGCAGTGTGGAAGCGGAAAATAGCGGGGAGCAGGTGTCGCAGATCATTTTGGTGCCCAACGAACAGGTAGTGTACAGGCCGGCAGACAAAAGCCTGGTAAAAAAAGAGATCGATGTTACAGGCATAACCGCCTGGAAAGACGGGGTACTGTATTTTAAAGAAGCCCCGCTTGGCGAAGTGGTAAAGACTTTGGAGCGCTGGTACGGCGTAGAGATCCGGATCAACAACCCCGAACTGGCCGAATGCCAGGTATGGGGAAAACACAAAAAAGAAACCCTGCTCAACGTCTTAAAAGCCTACGAGTATTCCCTCGGAATCACGTATAAAGTTCACCCCGACGGTAGTGTGGATATTAATGGTGAGGGATGTAAAAGTAAATAACTTGTAAGCCGGGGCTTCGGTACATTCCGGCGGAGCCGGAACACTCAGCCGCCTCTGCTCTGGCCAAACCAGAAAATGAAACCAGAAAATGAAACCAGAAACCAGAAACCTGAAACTTGAAACCTGAAACCTGAAACCTGTAATTATAACCCGAAACTAACAAACCCATATAAACAATAATCATTAATACCACCAAGCCTATGCCACAATAAACACTCCCCTTTTATAACTCACTCCAATACTTGTGAACTTTCCTACGGCGTGTATGGCTATAACAGTCATATGTGTATGCGGGTTTGTTATGAGCTAGAACCAGGTTTTTTAAAGTGCTTTCGGATAATAAGGCCCAAATAGAGGGACTATATAACGGCCCCTTCCGAAAGCCCAAATGCCCCCGGTCCGCCCCCCAAAAAAAATTCCCCCCCCTTGAGGGGGGGCAGGGGGGTGTAACCCTAAACCCAAAAGAAAAATATGAAAACATAACTACACTACAAACCACCCAAAACCAAAAAAGAGCCTCCTAAGTTTCTGTTGGCGCATACACTTAGAAGGCGGTAGTCTAACAAAACAACGTTTTATTAAAACAGGACAAAATTATGAAAAATAATTGGGTTAAAGCATGTATAAGCATGACGGTACGTAGCCTTATCCTCGGTATTTGGATATATTCCGCAGCGGTCTTTGCCTCTAAAGGCTCCGGCCAGAGCATTCATAAGGTCTACATCTCCGTAGACCTTAAGGAGGTTACCGTGGCCGCATCTTTAACGGAAATAGAGCACAAGACCGACTTTACCTTTTTCTACGGGCAGGAATTGTTTAAAGATATCGAACAGAAGGTTACCGTTAATGCCGATAACCGGAGTGTAGCGGATATCCTGGAGCAGATCACCAAAGCTACGGGGCTTACCTTCAGGCAGATTAACGGGACTATAGCGGTAAAAAAAGAAGACCCTAATAGTTCCTCTAAAGAAACTTCGTTGATAGAGCAACAACGCGAAGTTAGCGGTACAGTGACCTGGGAGGCTGCTAAAACGCCGTTGGGAGGCGTAAATATTATTGTTAAAGGAACTAGCAGGGGTACTATGTCCGACCCGGATGGGAGTTATACCATAGTGGTTACGGATACGGATGTGCTGACCTTTTCCTTTCTAGGGTATAAGACCGTGGAAGAAGCGGTAAATGACCGTAATATTATAAATATACAACTACAGGAAGATATAACGGCATTACAGGAAGTAGAAGTCAATGCCGGTTATTATACGGTCAAGGAACGGGAACGTACCGGGAGTATTTCTAGGATTACTTCAGAGGATATACAGGATATTCCCTTTACTAACCCATTAGAAGCTTTAGTAGGAAGGGTACCAGGGGTAACTGTTTCTGCTAGTGGAACTCCGGGAACTTTTCTGAAAGTAAGGGTTAGAGGGGAGAATAGTTTAAGGTCGACAGTTGGAGAACCCGTTCCTGGTGCTCCTGTTGGAATAGCTACTGACGGAGGTGCTCCACTTTATATTGTTGATGGACTACCTGTGAATTCTAACTTGATAAATTCCTTGATTTATAGCGGCGGCCTGGATCCACTGGCCAACCTGAACCCCGAAAATATAGCGAGCATAGAGGTGCTTAAGGATGCCGATGCTACCGCCATTTATGGCTCCAGGGGGGCCAATGGCGTGATATTGATCACCACGAAAAAGGGATCGGAGCAGAAAGCGACTGATTTTCAATTCAGCCTGTATCGCGGCTTGGGAAAGAATGCTACCCGTATAGGCTTGCTCAATACCGAAGAGTACCTGCAGATGCGTCACGAAGCCCTGGAAAATGATGGAATTGATCTGGAAACACAACCTCCTTTTCTGAAAGCATTCAATTATCCGGACCTTACCTTTTGGGATCAGGACCGCTATACGGATTGGCAGAAGGAACTCCTCAACGGGACTTCACAGATTACAGATATGCAGGCCAATTTTTCCGGGAGTAGCGGGAACACCTCCTACCGTTTCGGCGGGTCTTTCCACAGGGAAGACCTGATCAACCAGGGAGATTCCTATTTTGCCAGGGTGGAGGGACACCTTCAAATCAGTCATCGTTCAGCAGATAATCGCTTTAGTACGGGAATGATGGTAAATTACGGTCATAACAAACAGGATTTACAGGGAAGTAATCTGATGAATGCTCTTTGGCTCCCCCCTAATGCGCCGCCTCTGTATGATGAAAAAGGCGAACTTAACTGGGCGGTTCACCCGGAAACCGGGCAAGCTACCTGGACCAATCCCTTGGCGGCACTGGCAGCTATAAGTACCTCGGATAACCGAAACCTCATAGCGAACGCTAATCTTGGTTACCGGCTTTTACCAAAGTTGGAATTCAAGCTGAACCTTGGTTATACAGAGAACGCGGGTGAAGAAAACCAGCAAAGCCCTATGGCAGCTTTAGCTCCCAATCAGAGGTACAATTCCGTAACCGGGCAAGGTATAAGACCTTCTTCAAGTTTTGGATATACCCGGCGGCGGGGGATTATTCTGGAACCACAGGTGAATTACTGGCTGGAAATCGGGCAACACCGTTTTGATGTACTTATTGGAGGAACTTATCAACAAAATAAGGATGAACGACTTTCTATTAATGGTTCTGAATATACTGCAGATGCCTTTCTGGGATCCCTTCAAGGAGCAGGGTTAGTGTCATCATCAGTTGATAGTAAAATAGAGTATCGCTATTTGGCAACTTTTGGTCGTTTGGGGTATAGTTTTAAGGACCGTTATATCCTTAACCTTACCGGTAGAAGGGACGGTTCTTCCCGTTTCGGGCCGGGCAAACGCTTTGGTAACTTTGGAGCTGTAGGAGGCGCTTGGGTGTTTTCGGACGAGCCGTGGTTAAGACAGGGATTTCCTATATTGAGTTTTGGTAAACTACGTGGAAGTTACGGAATTACGGGGAATGATAACGTAGGAGACTATTTATATCTTGATTTATATCAGCTTTCAAATATAAATTATGAGAATTTAATGAGTTTTACGCCCAGGCAGCTATTTAACCCGACTTTCCACTGGGAAAGGACCCGCAAACTGGAAGCTTCCCTTGAGCTTGGCTTTTTGGATAACCGTATTATGCTGGAAACGTCCTGGTACCGAAACCGGTCTTCCAACCAACTCATTTTTCGTGTTCTTCCTTTTACAACCGGTTTTTCCGGGATCGTGGACAATTTTTCGGATGCTGTGGTACAGAATAGCGGCTGGGAGTTTATGTTAAGGGGAGAGCCTGTCCGCCAGGCAGATTTTGGCTGGAACATTTCGTTTAACCTAAGTGTAAACCGTAACAAATTAGTCGTCTTTCCGGGAATCGAAGATTCGCCTTATGCCAAAATATACCAGGTGGGAGCTCCCCTTTCTATACTACGATTGTATACTTCGTTGGGGGTAGATACTGAAACCGGGGTGCATCAATTGCTGGATGTGGATGGAAACAGTGTTATTAATGATGATGATAGACAGTTTAATGCCTTTCAACCGGACTTTATGGGGGGACTTAGCCAGCGGCTACGCTATAAAGGGTTGGAACTCGATATGCTTTTCCAGTTTAGCCGACAGCCTGGACGATATTTTCCTCCGGCAATGCCGGGAGCAAGGTCTAACCAACCTGAAATGGTTTTAAGGCGTTGGCAACAGCCGGGAGATATCACAGATATTCAAAAGTACTCTATCCAGGCATTAGCTGGTTCTTATTTTCAAGTGACAGATAGTGATGCAGATATAGAGGACCAATCTTTTATTCGACTCAGGACTTTGGGATTGTCCTATCATTTTCCTCAGCCCCTGATGGAACGAATAGGTGTTAAACAACTGCGTCTGTTTGTAAGGGGACAAAACCTGTTGTTGTTTTCCCGGGGTAGTGTGCCCGACCCGGAAACCGGTTACCTAACCCCGCCCCTGCGAATGATTACTACAGGTTTAGAGTTTACTTTATAAAGTATAAATAGATAAAATAAAGATATGAAAAATTTATTGTTTTTATATAGAAGATGGTTCTTTTGTCCATGGATGTTTTTGGGGCTTTTTTTTAGCTGTGAATCTGTACTGGAACTGGAAGCACCTTCGGAAAACTTTGTGGATCGACAGACCGTATTTTCCGATGTTGAAGGAGCCGAAGCGACAGCCAGGGGGATGTATGCGCAGATGATTCATTCGCAACATACTTTTTTTACAAATATTGGGGGATTAAATATATTGGGCGGGATGTCTTCAGACGAACTTACCCATCCATCTCAATTCTATACTGAATTGCTACAATTTGAACAAAATCTTCTGATGGCGGATAACAGCATGATTGAAAGGGCATGGCAGAGCCTTTATCGGTCGGTGTATTCGGCCAATCTGCTTTGGGAAGGCCTGAATACTTCTGGGCTGGATGAGGGGCTTGTATACAGGTTACAAGGGGAAGCACTTTTCGTAAGAGCCTTTTGCCATTTCTATCTGGTCAATCTCTTCGGGGATATCCCGGTGGTGTTGACAAAGGATTACCAAGTAAATGCCAATATTCCACGTTCAACAATGGCCGATGTATATGCGCAGATAGAAACCGATCTCTTGCAAGCTAGGGAGTTATTGGACTGGGATTATGCAGGGGAGCGTACCCGACCCAACAAAGGAGCTGCTACGGCTTTGTTGGCAAGGGCTTATCTCTTTATCGAAAACTGGGAAAAGGCAGAGGACATGGCTACGGAAGTACTGGGACAGCCCCAGCATTATGAATTGGTAGGGCTGGAAGAAATTGTTCGGGCAAATAATAGGGAAGCTCTGTGGCAATTTCACATATCAAGTATGTCAGCTGAAGTGTCTACTCCGGAGGGAAATTCTTTTAGGAATATGTTTACGTCGCATTTATTTAACCCTTTGCGAAATGATTTTTTTGATTCTTTTGAAGATGGAGATATTAGGAAAGAAGAATGGATATTTCAACATAGTTCTGGTAGATTTTTGCCCAATAAATATAAAAGAAACGTATTTGGAGGTTTTGAATTACCTCTAGAATACACTACAGTACTTCGGTTAGGGGAAGTTTATCTTATTCGTGCCGAAGCCCGTGCCCATAATGGTGATTTGTCTGGTGCTATAGCTGATCTGGACGTTATAAGAGGACGTGCAGGTTTACCTTTACTTTCCGATACCAATCCGGGTATTAGTCAGATTGAGTTGTTAAATGCCATAATGAAGGAACGGAAAGTGGAACTTTTTACCGAATGGGGGCATCGCTGGTTGGATTTAAAGCGTATAGGCAGGGCCCTAGATGTTCTGTCACCACTCAAGCCCGGATTTACCGAAGATGATCTGTTGTGGCCCATTCCCCAAAAGGAAATCAATAATAACCCGGCCTTGAGAGGACATCAGAATCCCAGTTATTAAACCGGTTTGGGAGCAAAAAGCCTGACGAAGAAAGTCCTCTCTTGAGAGGGAATTTAGGGGTATGTTATGTAAATACACTTAAAAGCTCGTACCCGACAATTGTCCTGATCGCTGGTCACAAATAAAGAATGAGTTTGCCTCCTCCTTTTAGCCTTATTTTTAAAAATAGGATAGTTATTGACCGCTGAAATAGAATTAGAATACAATGACTGCGGGGGAAGCGAGTGATGGACTTTTTTAACAAAATAATACTGATAGCTGCCCCTAAGGTATCCCTTTGGGAAAAATTTTATAAAACTTTTCCGGGCATTTATTTACAATAAATATACACAGATGAAAAAATTATTTTTAACTCTTGTTTTACCATGGTGCTTGCTTTTTATGGGCTGTCAGGCTCCGGCCCAGGACATACCCCTGCCCATGGATACTGAACTAATCAGTGGAAAATTGGAAAATGGTTTCCGTTACTATATTCGAAAGTTGGAGGATATGAACAACAGAGGTAAAATACAAGTCGGTTTGGTAGGTCGTATGGGATACTGGCTGGAAGACGAGAAGCAGGTTGGCCTGGCTCATTTGATAGAACATATGATTGTACTTACCGAACATTCCCGCTATGATAGTATTAACGCCAAGGAATGGCTGCACGAAAACAGTATTGTAGGTGGTAGAGCTGCCACGTATCCAGATAAGGTTTCTTATGTGAATACACTTTTCCGTGAAGAATTTTTAGATGCGTATTTAGAACATACACGTGCGATAGCTTGGGATTCTCTCATTCAGAAAAACCTTTTGGATACAACAAAAGTCAACATTTCAGGAAGACAAACTGTTTTGCAGGAATCAAGGGGGTGGTGGTCCGTTGTTCCACGTGATAAAATGTACTATCTGATGTTTGGAACGCCAAAATACTCTAACACCAACATGGTTCCGGACCGTATTTCACTGGAAGTCAATAATATTAAAACTTTTGATGTGAGAGATTTAGAGAGGTATTATAGGGACTGGTATCGTCCGGATATGGAGAGCCTAATCGTCGTGGGGGACATCCCGGACGTAAAACATCTGGAATCTCGTATTAAGGAATTGTTTTCCAATTTGAAGATGCCCAACACTCCAAAACAAAAATCGTTTAAAGATTATTTAAAAGGGCTTAATGTGAATTTGCCCGGAACAAAAAGGGTATTATCGGTTCATGATGCTAATAATGATAAAATGCAAGCTAGGTTTTACTTTTTGAAAACCTCTCCGGTACTGGAAGGTAAAGCAACTACTGAAGGACAATTTAAAAATGAACTCTTGAGTAATATCTATCAAGCTTTAGTAAAAAACAGACTTAATCTTTTAACCTCAACATTTCGCTATAAAGGATTATTAAATGAAAGTTCCGATTTTGCTTTTAGCTCTGTACCAAGTGCCGCAGTAGGTTATTTTACATTTTCCATTCCAATTGAAAATCATAGGAGTTTAAGAACGAATCTGGAAACTATATATATAGAATTGGAACGTATAGCGCGTTATGGGCCTACGGAAATCGAATTGAGATTGCTTAAACAGGATATTCAACTCAGAGAGGAAAACAAGTTATTAAGTGGTATAAGTACTCAAATATATGCAGACGCCATAGAGAATCACTTTATATATGGAACTCCTGTCATGGACCCTAAGGCTAGAACTCTCCTTTTAAAACGTCAATTATTAGATGTCAACGTGAATGACATTCAAAAGTATGCCCGGTCGGTCATGGATTTTCCAGACCAGGTATTAGGTTTTTTTTTACCAGAAGGAGCAAGCTCTGAAGGATTACCCTCTGATATAGAATTGAAATCGTGGTTGAAAGAAGTGCATAACAAGGAAATTTCTCCCCTAAAAGAAAGTGATTTTAAGGCCTCAGAAGTTCTCTTGACACAAGAAGAAATTCACGGATTATCTACCGGTATTGCTTATAAAGAAACCAAAATGGCAACGAAAGGAGCCACACGCTTACAATTACAAAACGGACTGACGGTTATTTTAAAACCATTAATAGGCTTAAAACCCCAGCCGGGCCAGCCGGATATCGCCTTAACAGGGATTAGCCGCTTAAAGGCATCAGACTTTAAAAAGCGAAGGGATTATGTGGAGACCTTGAAATCGGCTTCCCTGGTACAATATATCGGAGCTGGTGAATTTGACAAATTTGCTGTAAAACGCTATACGGAACAACATAAGCTTGGGCTTTCTTTTGGAGCAGGTTCAGACCGGACTACTATATCCGGTAGTGCAACAGCGGGAAAAGAAGAACAGTTATTACAGCTCATTTACCTGTATCTTTCCAAAGCGGGAACAAGCAAAGAAGCATTTGAAAGCTGGATGAGCCAGGAGTTGATGAGTTCAAATGATAGTAAAAGTAATCATCACTCTGAAGATTTTTTAAGTAAAGTAAGAAAATTGTTTGAAGATGGACAAAAGAATGGTGCGGTGGAGCCGAACGTTTCTGGGGAAGAATTATCTCAAATTGACCAGAAGAGAAGCTATAAACGTTTTCAACAGTTGTACAGTCCTGAAAATCTTACCATGGTCATTACAGGGAATTTTAACGAAGAGCTCATTAAGCCCTTAATACTTCGGTATTTGGGGAACCTTCCGGAAAATTCCCCCGATAAAACTGAGTTAAATGAGGAGGATTTGGGGCTAAGTAAGGAAACCGCTCATTGTTTCGTCCAAAGTGGAATTGACACTACTTGGTATAACGGAGAAGAAACTAGGATATATATGGGGTGGGAAGGAGAAATTGCCACGCCGGAAGATATTGTAAAGCTGGAAATTTTGGAACTTGTAATTCATGCAGAGCTTTTTAGACAAATGAGCAAGATGGATTACAAATTTCCCTCAGTCACATTAAGACTTTACCCAGGTGATTGCTTCACATTTTTTATTGTTTATAATCCTGAACTTGGAGCTATTCAGGATATAGAAAACATTATAAGGAAAGTAATTGAAGACCAGAGATTAAACCTTAAGACCACAATAATATTTGAAAACTATAAGAAAACTCTGGAAGAGAAATATCAAAATGGATATAGCTTCGAATCCCAAAGTCCTTTAGGTATGGGGGAATATTTACTGGAAATGGAAGGGGGGAGTCCGGGGCCAAGAACTCAGGCGTATCAACGACTGAAAATGCTGGAGAGCATCAATCCGGAAGCTGTACGGGAAGCTGCTATTAAATACTTAGGGGAAGAAAAAATAAATATCATTCGTAGCCTTTCGGAAAAAGATAGCTCCTATCAATAAAAATAATTTCAAAAAGACCCAAAAACAGAAATAAATTATGCATAAGAAAAATAGAATATCGAGAAAAATATTCGGTCTATGTGCCTTAGTGTTCATGACAGGAAGTATGTCGGTTTCAGGGCAAAATATAACCACTAATTCAAAGGAGGAAATTATAGAAATGGTTGAGAGATTTAATAATCCTCCTAACCCAATGAATCCGGTGGAACAAATGGTATATGATAACCGCTTTGATTGGTTTGAAGCCGATAGAGAGCCAGATTGGATAAAAATCAAAAATGGGTTTTTAAAAAAATATCCGGAGATGAATATTGATAGTTTGACAGTCAGAACCAAGTTTTCTTATTTTTCCTTCCTTGATGATAGTGAAAATAGGATTAAAGCCTTGGCATATCTGGCGAATGAATATGGAGAACGTTGGCTCCCGGATGATTTGACTCGTTATGCCCGTGACGTGATCCGGTTTGATTTTGGACATGATCAAGATGCCCTGCGTTGGACTCAACTTGCCCTTGAAAAATTAAGAAGAGAACACCAAATCCAAACGCAAGAATCGGGAGGGAGTTATATTGAAGAAAAGCGGCATACTCTATCCAGGATACTGGCCAAATTGGGCCAAAAGGAGGAAGCACTAAAGTATATTGCCGAAGCAATGCCTTATTATTCATTGGATGGATTGTATTTGGAATTAGATGGAACCTATGGAAGAGGACTGTTTAAAAAGCGTGCTATTAGTGATCTGTTTGAAGTTTTAACGGATCGGGGTAGATGGCTGGATATCGCACAAAAGGAGGCTCTTTATAAGGGGAAGGTCGATTTTTATAAGGATAAAATAAATTGGCACCGGGTACGCGACCAGTACTTGCTAAAGGAGTTTCCTCCAAGAGAAGCAGATAGCCTGATGTATTTGGGGGCAATGTATTACTATGTATCCTATGTGAAGGATACTTTAGCCTGGGCTAAACCTTTTGTAGAATATGCAGAGACCTATGGTAATATCGATGTTACACATAAAAACCAGCATGCTTGGGAATTGTTTAAAAAAAGTGATCAGCCAGAGATACTGAAGAAGGCTCTTAAATGGAGCAGTGAAGTTCTAAATGAAAAGAATAATCCAAATCGCTATGCTCATCTTGATACTTATGCCAATCTGCAATATAAGTTAGGAAATAAAGCGGAAGCTATGGAATCGATAAAAGAGGCGATATCCCTTGCTCCAGATACTCAGAAAGCAGCCTTTATAGAAACCAGAGAAAAAATGAAAAAAGGGGAAAAGACATGGTAAGGGTTTTAAATAAAACTGTGGTAAAGAATATACGCTGCTGTTGTTTGGTTTTTTTGATAGGCTACAGTCCTATTTACGCGCAGCAAATTAAAAGTCAGGATAGCATTCCCCAAAACTGGCATCTCCTAGATCCGGAGCAAAATGGGGTGTATGGTATCAGTATAGAAAGAGCCTATCGTGAACTGCTGCCTGGCAAAACCGGAGATACGATAGTGATAGCAGTGATTGATACGGGCATTGATACTTTGCATTTGGACCTTCGTCCTGTATTGTGGCGGAATAAACGGGAACAAGGAAAAGATCAAGATGGAAACGGGTATAAGGGTGATTTTTGCGGCTGGAATTTTTTAGGAAATGTAAAAAACAACTCCCTCGAATATAAACGCCTGTATGCTCTTTGGCATTTAAGGTTTAAAGGAAAATTCCTAAAAGAAATTTATAAAAGGGATAGGAAAGAATATAATGTATGGCAGGAGATTGAGCAACAAGTCAAAGAGGATTCACTTATGTATATAAACGCTGTAAGGAAGGCAATATCTCAACACGAAGAAGCAGACCGGAAAATCCGAAAGAAATTGGGAAAGGAAAGGTATACTTCGGAGGATCTGAAACAGCTGGATGACGCACTATTAATGGAAACACTCTTGTATCGGGAACTGCGATACAGCACAAGGTATAAAGATAACCTCGAATTGTTAAGAAAGACAAAGGAACAAGGTAAAGGGGTTGAGGAGTATTGTTATTACTATACCTATAGCCAAGATGCAAAGCAAAGAAATCAACTTCGTGAGGCTGACGAAAACAATTTCAAGCAGCGATATTACGGAAATAATAATGTGATGGATGTATCTGGGCACGGAACCCATGTAGCAGGGATTATTGGAGCAGTTAGGGAAAATGGATTGGGGATAAACGGAATTGCGAATAAAGTGAAGATCATACCCATCCGTATAATTAATGCTTTTGATGATGAACTGGATAAAGACATAGCCATGGCTATCCGTTACGCGGTGGATAACGGGGCAAGGATCATCAATATGAGTTTTGGCAAGGAGTATAGCCCACACAGGAAGGAGGTGGAAAAGGCCATCCGCTATGCGCTTAAAAAAGATGTGCTGCTGGTCAATGGTGCCGGGAATGATGGGGCGAATATTGATACGGTACCGCTTTATCCAACTTCCAGGTACTTAATGAAAAACAAACGATTTCCCAATATGATCACCGTGGGGGCAAGCGGTCCAACACGGGATGATCTTATTCTCAATGTGTCCAATTACGGTTCGGAAGGGGTTGATGTTTTTGCACCCGGGAAAGGAATTTACAGTACTATACCGGGAGGTGGTTATCAGCAGCTAAGCGGAACCAGCATGGCCTCGCCCGTGGTGGCGGGTATAGCTGCTGTCCTGCGATCGTATTTCCCTCAGTTATCTGCCAGGCAGGTGAAGCATATTATAGAAACAAGTGTCACACCCATTGACTTTCCCGTAGCCCCTCCTAACCCTTGGAGACAAGAGGTAGAAGAAGTAAGGATGAAGGAACTATGTAAAACCGGGGGAATTGTCAATGCTTATAAAGCGATACAATTGGCAAAAGAATTATGATAAAAGACAATAAAACGAAAGGATGGCCGCTGCCTGCGATCGTATCGAAATATAAAAGGTATTGCATGAGAAGATTTGTTGTGGTATGTGCTGTCCTTCAGGTCAGTTTTAATATAAAAGCACAAATAAGTCAGCCTGGCACTTCCTGTTATTGGCAGCAGCATGTGGACTATACGATGGCTATAGACATGGATGTGGAGAACTACCAGTATACGGGAAAACAGGAATTGGTATATACCAATAACTCCCCGGATGTGTTGGATCGGGTTTTTTATCACCTGTATTTTAATGCCTTTCAACCCGGTGGTGAAATGGATCATCGTTTACGGGCTCTTTCACCTTGGGATAAACGAATCAATGAACTACAACCGGATGAAACAGGGTATATAAAAGTACATTCTTTGGCACAGGATGGGGAAGCAATACGTTACGAAATAAAAGGCACCATTTTGGAAGTAAGTCTCGCAAAACCTTTAGCGCCCGGAACCGCTGCCAGGCTGGTTATGGATTTTGAAGGGCAGGTGCCTCTCCTGATAAACAGGGCCGGGAGAAATAGTGGGGAAGGCGTGGCGTTGTCCATGACACAATGGTATCCCAAGATGGCCGTATACGATATGGAGGGCTGGCATGCCGATCCCTATCTTGGCCGCGGCGAATTTTACGGGGAATGGGGCAATTTTGATGTAAAAATCACCATGGATAAAAACTATATATTGGGCGGCACAGGATACCTCCAAAATGCGGATGAAATAGGATATGGCTATGAAAAGAAAGGAACCCAGGTAAAGCGTCCCAAAGGGAAGAAGCTCACCTGGCATTTTGTGGCCCCTGACGTACACGATTTTGCCTGGGCGGCAGACCCGGAATACATCCATGATGTGCAGGAAACACCAAGCGGTACTATACTACACTTTCTGTATAAGAATGATCTGGAGATTATCGAAAACTGGAAGAAACTCCAGCCCGAAACAGCCAGGTTTCTGGATTATTATAACAGGAATATAGGGCCTTATCCATGGAAACAGTACTCGGTGATACAGGGAGGAGACGGAGGCATGGAATATGCCATGTGTACATTAATTGCCGGTCAAGGGAATTTTGAAAGCCTGGTGGAAGTAACCGCTCACGAATTGGCACATGCCTGGTTCCAGCATGTGCTGGCTACTAATGAATCTAAATACCCCTGGATGGATGAGGGATTTACTAATTTCATTACGGACATGGCTATCAACGAGGTGATGGAAAAAAATGAAGCTAATCCCTTTAAAGTGGCTTATGGTTTATATTATGCCCTGGTGGGAGGCCAGGAGCAGCCGCTAACTACTCATGCCGATCGCTATATAACACATAATTCATATACTTTTTCAGTATATGGAAAAGGAGCGGTATTCCTGGTCCAATTGGGATATATCATCGGGCAGGATAATCTGATGAAGGCTTTACGCAAGTATTATGAAGACTTTAAATTTAAACACCCCACTCCCAACGATTTTAAGCGGGTTGCTGAAAAAGTATCCGGGTTTCATCTTGACTGGTACCTTACGGACTGGACAAAAACCACGAATACTATCGATTACGGTATAAAAGAAGTCACTGAAGAAAGAAACAAAACCAAAGTAACCCTGGAGCGTATCGGACTTATGTTTATGCCTGTAGACGTAATGGTAACATACAAAGACGGTTCCCGTGAAAGTTTTTACATTCCGTTGCGTATGATGAGGGGAGTAAAAGAAAATCCATACCCTAACCTGGAAAGAACGGTACTTCCCGATTGGGCCTGGGCTTATCCAACCTATGATTTTATTATCAACAGAGCGAAAAGCAGAATAAAGACAGTAGTTATAGATCCGTCAGGACTTATGGCTGATATAGATAAGGCTAATAACCAAACAGTACTTGAATGATATATCGATTTTGCTTTTATGTTGTCGTTAATCTTTGTTCACATAAAGGAATAAGTCGTAAATTTTCACAAATGAAATTAAAAATGAATATTGCTATTCAAAATAGACAAGAGTTTGTTTAGACTAGTTGTAATTGATAAAAATGGTCTTTTAACTTCGAGAAAAATTTTGAGTAGAAGTGTGAAAATTAAAAGAAAGGACCACCTTGTACTTAAGGCGGTCCTTTCTAAAAAATAGGACTATATTACTTTTTATTGAACATGGATTTTTCGCATGTTCAATGGATATCAATAATGTTCCTATAACGTATTAGAATACAATACGTATACCCTTAACGACGATCTGTGGGACGTACTTCTAGTATAGTAACTTGAGGTATTGCGGTTAACACTGTCTGGGTAGGTAGCTTAAGGGAAGGGCTACAGGATGATTCTGGACTAACAAATCCTGGTCCCTGATATCCTAAAACATTTGTATTTACTCCACTTACGGGGATTCTAACCACACAGGGGAATTGCCCCTCTGTATCGCAAGATACATTAGTTGGGACACACGACCACACGTCAGGGTTTACGCTTGTCTTGCCTCTAACATGAGCTATTTCAGGAACAAATGCTGAGGCTATAGCACTGCCAATAGCAAATACTAGTACAAAGCCTCCCAATAAAAACTTTTTGATTTTCATAATAAATGGTTTTAAGATTAAACATGATTTGCCTACTTTGGTTTATCCAGGTGTTCGGCTTGGTCCTGGACTCTTTTACCGGTAAAGAGAGTATTGTTATTTTTTTTAGTTTCTAGTGATGTGCCATATAATAATATTTCACCTGCTCTCTTGTAAATTCTCGGACTATTCTACTTCTGCCATAGAAGAGTCGGATAGAGATATTTGAGGAAGCCGATATACTATCAGGTATTGGTCGTGTATGGCGAGCAATTGGTTTCCTATAACCCTAAAACCGCTAATGTCTTTGTTTTTGTATCTCGGCAGGTAAAAACTGTATTTATAGTTGCCGCTATTGAGATCATAGACATCTATAACTATGTGGTTTTTAAAATCTTCTTTATTCTCGTTCCTCGCCAACAATGCAGACTGTATAAAAAGATGATTCCCGGATACGGCACTCATTCTTTGGGTTACTGCCGGTTGGGAGGTAAGGTTATAAGAATTATCTGAGTCGATTTTGTCTACTTTTACCCGGGCTATACTTATGGTGTCCAGTGTATTATGTCTATGAAGTAGATTCAGTCCCTTGTCCATGATCACAAACTGGTTGCGGTAGCTATAGAGGTAGACAATCTTTTGCAATTCCTTATTATAGTGTAGCATGCCATCCAAAGAGAACATTCCGTCTACCTGCTTTTGGAGAATGTCCGTATTAGGCTTGAACTGCGGTTCCTTTTCCTGTAACAGGGCCAGTGCATAAGATTCCTGGCTTTTGCTAAAATAACGTATGGCAAAAGCGGAAGAGTCTATGGACACGGCATCGGTATAGAAGGCCAGTTCGGATAGAAAATGCCTTGCACGCCATTCGTCAACCTTTCCTCTCATCAGCGCAGGGTGTACCCCATGGGTCATATAGAAATATGGCGGTTCCACCTCGGTTCGAAACATTTTTGGCGATACAACACTGTCCAGTTCTTCCAGATACAACCTTATATGTTGGGTATCTTTTAACTGCCGGTTCATCCGCACCAGGTGTATAGGGTTGGTGTAATTGCTGAGAAATGCCTCGTCCTCCGTGAGCCCGGAAATATAATAGGAATTTACCCCCAGGTCCAGTACATTCTGTGGGGTTAGCGTTTTTTCAGCTATAAAGTCCCTGGAAAAGCTACCCCGGTAAATTTCCCGGTTACTTAAGGGGGAAAGGGCATACAGGCTTACGAGTGCCAGTACTATACACAAAGTGCTGAGCAGTAGAAGGATCAGGCGTTTTTTTGCGTTGTTTTTCATGATTCGGGGATATATGGGATTAACAGTTTTTTCTTGGAAATTTTAAGCCATAACATATTTTCCGTAGGGTTCTTTACGATCGGTATACAGGAATATGCCCAGTATGGCAAGCAGGGTAAAGCCTATGTTAAAAATAAGGTGCTCCGTCCAGCCCATATTATTGAGGATCCCACCGCAGGAACAGGGGACATGGGGGCTGAAGTTCAGCACAATAATAATATAGCCTGTAAAGGCAAACATCAGGCAAAAGGAAGCATAGAGCCCCGTAAGGCGAAAACGGGGGATAAAGAGCAGTACCGCTACCAGGATCTCTGCCAAGGGTATTCCCCAGGCAATCCCCCCCGCAATTTTTGCTAATAAAGTTGATTTGGACAATTCCACATGAAACTTCTGGTAGTCTATCAACTTATTAAGAGCTGCATATAAAAACAGGAACATAAATAAATAGCAGATAATTTCAACAACAATAGTCCTTTTTTTTACAAAAAAACGAGGTATGGCTAAGATTATACGTTTCATTTTTATAGTTTTTTAGTACCGGAGTTTTGGAGTTTTCGGGTTTATAGTTACATGTTACAGGTTGTATATTTGGGCATGCCTGAATATGGTTGCTTTTTTTCGAACCTGTCAAACTTCGCTAACCAAAAGATGGATATAAAACCATGATACGGAGCTTATTGTCGTCCGATGAGCTTTTAATGGCGGAGGTATAAAAGTGTTAATGGAATTGCAGCAGGTTGCAGGAAGGCTGCTGTTTTTTTTCGGGCTAAAGAGATTGTGGGTTTCATATCGGGTAGCTTTGCAGATTGTTATATTTTTTTCAGGCCTTTATCGTTTTACATGATGTCTTTTTCGTTAGGGCGCAAATATGTTAGTTTTACAAGGATAAAATTACAGGCTTAAAACAGGAAGCGGGTAGGGGTTTTGGATACTTTTGGTAGGGATTACACCACCCCGCTATATCTTGGATATTTTTCATCACTTTTTGGCTCTATAAGCTGTTCTTTTTACATATGTTGAACGAATAGTAATACCTTAACGAAGGTCTGGATACCATATCTCCAGAATAGTAACCATTGGAGTGCTCGCGACTGCTCCATGGGTATATTGCCGAAGAGGAATGACACATGCCGTTTCTGGACTAATAAATGCTGGTCCCTTATAAGCTAAAACATTTATATTCATACCATTTACAGGTATCATTACCATACATTCAAATCTACCTTGATCACTACAATAGTAGGCATTATCGATTGGTACACAGGCCCACACGTCCGGATTTATACCTATTTTACCCCTAACATGAGGTAGTTCAGGAGCAAAAGCTGAGGCCACGGCACTGCCGATGGCAAATACCAGTATAAGGCCTCTTACTAAGAATTTTTTGGTTTTCATAATAAAAAGGTTTTAAGATTGGATATGGTTGTTTGCTTATTTTGGTTTATCCGGATGTTTAGCCTGGCTATAGGCTTTTTTCTTAACAAGGAATAGTAATACAACATTAACGAAGGTCTGTGGGTTTTACCTCCAGAATAGTAATTGCAGGAGTTGCATTTAGTATTCCAGGGATGGGGCGTCGAAGCGGAATAATGCAGGATGTTTTCGGGCTTACAAATCCTGGCCCTTTATAACCCAAAACATTTGTATTTACACCACTTACAGGTATTCTTACTACACATTCGAATGAGCCTTGTTCATCACAAAATACATTGGTTGGCACACAGGCCCACGTGTTCGGTTGGGCTATTTTGCCCCTGACATGGACTCGTTCAGGTTGAAAGGAAGAAGCTATGGCACTGCCAACGGCAAATACCAATATGAGACTTCCTACTAAAAATTTTTTAGCTTTCATAATAAAATGGTTTTTAGATTAGACATGGTTGTTTGTTTATTTTGGTTTATTCCGTTGTTCGGCCTGGTGGCCCCGGGGCTTCTTCTATAGATAGTAAAAATCCAATATATCAGCCCTTTTCCATCCGGGAAATGCAGGATGTCGGTTTATGGAAATAAAATTAATAGGTATGAAAAAGAATAGGGTACGGAGGGGGCGTATTCTTGGTATGTAAAACCCGTATGTTATTGTTTGGCCACGGATGGACTGGAGGGTTCAGGGTTCAAGTTACAGGTTCCAAGAACAAAGCGAGGCGGCTGAGTGTTCCGGCTCCGCCGGAATGTATCGAAGCCTCGGGTTCCGGTTTTGAGCTATAAGCGAAGGCACTGAGTTTCGCCCAAAGGCGGAAGTATATCGAAGCCCAACCCCCAACTCCAAGCTTCCAGCTTCCAGCTCCCAACTCCCCAACTAACAAGCACCCCGGAAGGAGGCGGAACGGCCGTGGTGGTTATTACGGGATTGAATAATAACCTAACGGGCAATCTGCAAGAAGATGGAGATGGGGCCGTTCTGCCTTTGTCCCGGAGGATTGCGCAGGGGAAGCTAAGATTAACCATGAAAAAGTTAATATTTGCTTTAGGAATATGGGTGTTTAGGTTGTTTATTTCATTGTTTTGTAAAAGCTGTAAGGCAAGGCGAAAGGAGGAGCGGCCCGAATGCTGTTACCTCAGGCAGCAGCACCCACCTAAATCTACCCCTAGATTATAGAAGAACAGGACCATCCCCACCTGCGCCTTGTTTACTTACATCGCGTTTGATTTGAAAAATTACTTTAATCTTTTATTCTTCCTGTCCGGGCCTACTTTATTTCCCGGAAGCTTGCAGTAAAATTAAGAGGGAACCGGGGGAATGTAGTAAGGGATTTTTATACTTTTGGTAAGGAGAAGCCTTTTTGGGAGATGGGAGCTCGGAGCTCGGAGTTTTGGAGTTTTGGAGTTTTGGAGTTTGGAGTTGGAGGGATTATTTCTTTGTTGCAGGTTCCAGTTCCAGGTTTCATGAAGAACAAAGCGAGGTGGCTGAGTGTCCCGGCTCCGCCGGGATGTATCGAAGTCCCGGGTTACAGTTACAAACTTAGGTCCCTGAGCCCTTCGATAAACTCAGGATACCCGCCTGTGACGGGCACGAACTAAAGCCGAAGGGCACTCTCCGTTTTTTCCCTCCCTTTAGGGTTGGGGTAAGGAAAAAACGCACGTCCTCTTTTTCATTCCCTCTGTTTTCTTTATTTAGAGTGCTCCCTTTGGGCGATGCAATTATCGGGGCGGTCAAATTTTGACCAGCCCGGACTTTGGCGTATATACTCAAACATTTGCGCTTATCCTACGACCCGGGATTTCAAACCCTCCCCCCGTTGCTTCGCTCGGGTACCTCCCTTCTCCCGATAATCATCGGGATGAAGGGAGGAGCTTTTTTGTTTTTCTAAACTTACTTCTTTTTTAGTCAATTATAACACTAACTAAATGACATTGCTCTACCGGGGCTTCGATACATCCCGAACATAGTTCGGAACACTCAGCCACCTCGCTTTGTTTTTTGCCTGCAACCTGCAACTTTATAACCTGGAACTTGCAACTTGGAACCTGCAACTGACTACGCCTGAAATAGGTTGCCCTATTTCGCGAGATTATTAACTATGGAAGAACATGGATTACGCCGAGTCTTCGACTTGGGATTAAAACTAGATTTAGTTGGTCAAATCGAGAAGGGTCACTTAAAAGTATCAGAAGTATGTAAGCTCTATAGAGTAAGTCATACGTCGGTATATAAGTGGTTGTATAAATATTCGGATATTTACCAAAAACAAACTCGTGTTATTGTGGAAAATAAGAGTATAGGTAAGAAACATAAGGAATTACAAGGCCGTATCGAGGAACTGGAACGTACTTTGGGTCAAAAGCAAATGCGCATTGATTATTTAGAGAAGTTGATGGAGGTGGTCTCAGATCGGATGGGGGAGGATATTGAAAAAAAGAACAAAGGGCTGTCTTAGAATGGTTTCGTTGTCATGGGTCGGCTCATCGGTATAAGATGCAATCTTTATATGAGATGGTAGGTATAAGCAAACAGGGGCATTATAAGCAAGTGCGTGCCCACCAGGAACAACTCCGGGTTAGGAATAGTGTTCTGGAAGGCGCAAGGGAGCTTCGTAAGGGCCATCCTCGGCTGGGTTGTAGGAAGCTCTATG